>JAEYZO010000485.1 GCA_023428035.1 Pseudomonadota bacterium
CCTTCCCTCCTCTCAGCCGCGAGCGTCGAGCACCGAGCGCCACAGCCCGACGTAGCGCGCGGCCCTGCGCCCGGGGTCGTGACGGTCGCCCGCGGCGTCGCGGGCCAATTCCACCCGCCTCGCCCGCTCGTCGGGCCGGGTGAGCACGTCGACGATGGCCGACGCGAGCGAGGGCGCCGACTCCGGGTCGACCACCAGCGCCATCACCCCCTCGTCGGTGACCTCGGGCACGCCCCCGACGCGCGTGGCCACGACCGGGAGGCCCAGGGTCATCGCCTCGAGCAGCGCGTTGGGCATCGCCTCGGAGCGCGAGGGCATCACCAGGAGGTCCGAGGCCTTGTAGACCACGCCCACCTGCCGCTGGTGACCGAGGAAGCGGACGCTGTCTCCGAGCGAGAGCTCCCTCGCGAGGGACTCCAGCTTCTGGCGGTCAGGGCCGTCTCCCGCGAGCGCCAGGGTGAGCTCGTGGCCCTCGGCGCGCACCCGGGCGAGCGCTTGCAGCGCGAGGTCCTGGCCCTTCTCGTGCGAGAGCCGACCGACCACGCAGGCGATGACGGCCTCGCGCGGCAGCCCCAGCCGGTCTCGCGCCGCGTCGCGGTCGAGGTCGCTCTCGAAGTCGGCGCGGTCGACCGCGTTGGGGATCACCTCGACCTTGTCGGGCGCGCAGCCCTCGTCGACGACGATGGCCTTCGCCGCGTGCGCGACGGCGACGACCCGGTCGGCGCGCGGCAGCGTGAGCGCGTCGACGCGGTGGTAGAGGCGCACCTTGTCGTTCTCGGCGGTCCACCCGTGGTGGTGACCGACCCACGGCAGGCCCAGCGCCTTCGAGACCCCGAGCGCGATGACGTGCGGCTTGTACGAGTGGCTCTGCACGAGGTCGGCCCCGACCGCGCGCGCGAGCTTCGCGGCGCGGGCGAAGAGCAGCGGGTCGAAGGGCCCGAGCTCTGGGAGCTCCCACGCGGTGAGCGCGCCGTCGGTGAGCTCGTCGAGGCGCGGCGGCGGCGGGGCCCCTCGACCCCGGAGCAGCGCGACGTGGAGCTTCGCGCCGTCGGGGAGCGCCCGCGCGAGGTTGATGAGACCCCTCGCGGGGCCGGTCACCACCGGGGCGTCGAGGAAGGAGAGCGCTGTGATGCGTCGGGTCACTTCGGCTCTTCAGGCGCCGGAGGCTGAGAGGGGGGCGCGGGGGGCGCGGCTGGCGCGCCGGCGTCTGCGGTCGCGGTGAGGGGCATCACGCGGGTCTGCTGCGCCCCCGTGGGGGCGGGGGTCTCGGGGATCTGTAGCCCGCGGCCCTCGACGATGACCGATCGGATGAGGGCGACCATGCGGCGCTGCCCCGCGGCGTTGGGGTGCAGGCCGTCGTCGCTCAAGTCGTTCGGGAGGTAGCCCTCTTCGTCTTGCAGCACCGAGGCGTAGTCGAGGAGCACCTCGCGGTGCATCCGGGCCTGGTCGCGGACCCAGTCGTTGAAGCGACGGATGAGGGGCGTAGCGCGGCCGCCGGCCTCGTCCTGGTCCCAGCGCCGGGTGACGGGGACGGTGGTCGCGAGGATGGCCTTCACGCCCCGCGCGCGGACGCGGTCGGCCATGGCGGCGAAGTAGAACTGGGTCTCTTCGAAGGGCGGCGCGTCGGGCAGGAGGTTGATCGCGCACATCTTCAAGACGACCGACTCGGGCCGCAGGTCGAGGGCGTCGGGCTCGACCCGTAGGAGCTGCTGCCACACGAGCTGACCCGAGGCCCCGCGGTTGATGAAGGGCTGATCGGGGAACTCCTGGTCGAAGCGGATGTGCTCGGTGATGCTCGCGCCGAGGAACACCACCCGGTGCGGCCGCGAGGGCTGCGAGCGCACCCGCGCGTTGTCGTCGCGGTACTGGTCGCGCCCCGCGGGGTTGGAGTGCAGCGCCATCCAGCGCTGGTGCCAGGTGTGAGCGTCTTTGCGCCAGCGGTAGGCCTTGTAGGCGCCGGCCGCGCCGACCCCCGCGAGGATCACCGCCGCTACGGCGTAGGCGAAGCGCTTCATCGTGTCATCACCCTCCGGCCGAGGACCCTTCGCGGGCTGCGTCGCACTCTCGACATACGGTGGGCATCATGCCATATCGGTCCGCGGCGCCGGGAGGCCGAACGACGCGGTCGATGGGCTGACGACCCCGACGGGCGCGCGACAGAGAGGTCTCGAGAGATGGTTGCTTCGTTGGCGCTGGTGGTGGCTGTACCCCTCCAGCTCGCGGCGGCGGCGGGCGTCGACCTGTCGGGCGGCTACGACTCCACGGTGGTCAACCAACGCACGGGGGAGTTCGGCGACGGCGGGATCATGCGCCTCGGCCTCGACCTGCAGGCGGGGCACCAGGGCGACTACGTCCGACAGCTCCTGCGCACCCGCGCCGAGTACTACTACACCGGGGGAGAGGGCCGCGACATCGACCAGGGCGACCTCGTCTCGCTCACCCGCTACGCCCTCATCTGGGAGCCCCACGAGGACTGGCAGCTACGCGGCGAGGGCTCGTACAGCATCGGCCAGTCGAGCTACCTCCTCGGCCGCGCGCGCTCCGTCGACCTGAACTTTCAGCGCGGCGTCTACGGCGAGTACGTCGGGGCCGCCACGCTCCAGCGAGCCTTCGGCGAGTCGTGGCGCCTCGCGCTCACCGGCGGCACCCTCGGCCGCCACGCCGTCGAGAACCCCGAGGGCCTCGCGCGCCAGAACATGCTCACGTTCTACGGCGGCCTCGAGGGCTCCCACGATTTCTCCTGGCGCGACGTCGGGCTGCTCGGCGGTCGCACCGAGTACTTCTTGATGGACGGCTTCCTCGAGTGGGTGGCCCGCGTGACGGGCTACGTCGGCTGGCGCCGCACCTGGAGCGAAGACCTGGCGACGACGCTCCTGGTCGGCGTCGACTCGCTGCAAGACCAGACCGACACGACCCGCTGGCTCGTCGGGCCGTACATCAACGCGGGGCTCACCTGGCACCTGCCCACGCAGGGCCTCGCCCTGGGCGCGACCTTCCGCTACGAGTACGCCGTCGTCGCGGGCATCCGCTGCGGGGTCGCGCTCACCGGCGGCATGCAGTGCCCCGCGGCCGACGTCGTCTCCGGCGGCACCGGCCGAGTGCTCGGCGCGGCGCTCCAGGCGGTGTACCGGCCCGAGCGCGGCAACCTCATCATCACCGGCGACCTCACCTTCGACCGCGGCACCACCGAGAACATCACGCCCCGGCTGACCTCGATGATGACCACCCCGCTCGAGACCCGCGAGGTGGTGAACATCAACGCCGCCGCCATCGCGACCGCGCGGTACATGGTCACCCCGCAGTTCTCGGTCTTCGGTCGCTACAGCTTCCTCTACACCGACCTCGACGCCGACGGGGGCATCAGCGCGCCGGGATCGATCACGTCGATCAACCGCCACGTGATGCTCGTCGGGGTGATCTACGCGCTCGGCACGGGCGACGGGCCCATCGAGCCCATCACGCCCTTCGACGAGATGCAGGCGCTGCACGGCGCTGCCAACGCCGCGGGGGCCCCGCAGTCGAACACGGGCGCGGCGAGCAGCGCCGCGGGCGAAGAAGACGTGACCGCCGACCCCTTCGCGCTCTCGGCCTCGCCTGACCCCGCGTCGACCGCGGGCGAGACCCGGCCCGACGCGCGGCGGTATCACCCGCGTGACCCCCGGTCTCGGCCGCCGCGACCCCGCACCGCGACGCAGCCTCTCACCCGGCCGGCGACGCGCGACCCCTCGGCGCCGCCCACCCTCGCGCCGGAGCCGCCGGCCCCGACCCAGGCGCCGTCGGGCGCGAACACCAGTGACGACAGCGGCGCCGCCGCGGGAGAATCGACCCCATGACGATGGGCGAGAAGGAGGAGCAGGTACTCACCCTGAAGGACCTGTTCTCGAACTACATCGCGCTCGCGCGCCGCGGCAGCCGCTACTGGAAGCGCGCCGCGCTGGTCTTCGGGATCATCCTCAGCGCGGGGATGGTCTGGGTCATCACCAGGCAGCGAGTCTACAAGAGCGAGGCCAAGTTCCAGGTGCTCGAGGCCGACGTGCCCAACCACCAGGAGCGGGGGATGGAGGAGCAGCGCCTCTCCGTCGAGGCCCGCCTCTCGCAGGTGTACGGCTCGCGCTCGAACGTCCTCGACATCATCCGACGCGTGCGCCTCTACCAGGAGTTCGCCGGCCGCTTCTCCGAAACCAAGCTCGCCGACCTCTTCTGGGGCCGGCTCTCCCGCAAGGTCGAGAACGACACCGTCGAGATCGCCTTCATCGACCCCGACCCCATTAAGGCGCAGCAGGTCACGCAGGCCCTCATCGACCTCTTCACCAACGCGCGCCGCCGCGTCGCCACCGACCGCGCCCGCGAGACGCTCAGCGCCGTCGAGGCCCAGCTCCTCCAGCTCGAGGGCCAGCTCGCCGAGCGCGAAGAGGCCCTCGAGCGCTTCACCATCGCCAACCAGTCCATGGTCGACCAGGTGCGCGCGCGCCGCGGCACCACCATCAACCTCGCGCCGCAGAACCGCCAGCCCGAGGTCGACACCCGCACCTCGGCGCGCACCCGGCGCCTCCAGGCCCGCGTGGCGCAGCTCCGCAGCAGCATCGAGCAGCTCCGCAACCCCTCGTCGAGCAGCAACGACCGGCCCGAGTCGCCGGCGCTCCAGCAGATGCGCGAGCGCGTGCGCGCCAAGGAGGCCGAGGTGCAGGGCCTCATCGGCCGCCAGCTCACCCCCGACCACCCGACCCGCGCCGCGGCGGAGCGCGAGCTCCAGTCGCTGCGCGGGCAGCTCCAGGTGCTCGTGTCGCAGCACCGCGCCTCGCAGCGCGACGCCGACAACCTCTCCACGGCGGAGCGCGACTCGCGCATCGACTCGCTCACCCGCGACCTCGCCTCGGCGCAGAACGAGCTCAACGAGAGCCAGCGCGTCGACGCCGCCCAGGCCAACGCGCCCCCCGGTCAGAACGCCGTCGCCGCGGTGAACCCGCTCACGCGCAGCAACATCGCCGAGGTCGAGCGCGAGTACGACCGCCTCGTGGCGGACCTCACCACCACCCGCACCGCGCACTCAGAGCTCCTGCGCCGAAAGCTCGAGAAGCAGTCCGACCTGCGCCGCGCGGAGCTCTCGGGCGCCGAGCAGATCCGCGTCATTGACCAGCCCTCACGCCCCGTGGAGCCCGAGCCCCCGGGCCGCACGAAGATGTCGCTCGTCGTCGCCGTGATCGCCGCGCTCCTCGCGTCAGGCACGGCGCTCATCTCGGGCTTCATCGACACGCGCATCTACGACGCCAGCGACCTCGCGCGCTGGGGGCAGCTCCCCGAGCTCCCGTTCATCCCCGACCTGCATTTCGACATGCCCGAGGGCGCCGCGAGGGGCGGCCCCGACGGCCCGCCCGAGGCCTCCCCAGGGTAGCCCGCGCCGCGCTTGTGCCCGACCCCGCTGCCTTGATACACCCCCACACCGTCATGAACACCCGGACCGTCGCGCTCTTGTCCGTGCTCTCCCTCGCCGCGTGCCGCGGAGCGCTCACCGGCCCCTGGCCGCCGGTCGAGGCCGCGACCCGCGAGTATCGCCTGGGGCCTGGCGACATCGTGCGCGTGTCGGTCTTCGGCAACGCCGAGCTCACGTCTCGGGTGACCGTGCGCCCCGACGGGCGCGTCACGCTCCCGCTCCTCAACGAGGTCGCGGTGGCGGGCAAGACCGTCAACCAGATCACCCAGGAGGTCACCGACGGCTACCGGCGCTTCGTGCAAGACGCGCGCGTCGCGGTGGTCATCGAGGAGGTGCACTCCTACCGGGTTTTCGTCTCGGGCAAGGTCGCGCGCCCCGGCGACTTCGAGTCGCGCACGCCGGTCACCGTGATGCAGGCCATCGCCCTCGCGGGGGGCTTCATCCGCGGCGCCGACCAGAACCGCCTCGTCGTGCTGCGCCAGGGCAACAACAACCGCACCGAGCGCTACGAGGTCTCCTACGACGACATCCTCGACGGGCACATGGAGCAGAACTTCCAGCTCCGCTCGGGCGACACCATCGTCGTGCGCTGAGCCCCCGAGGCCCCGCCTCGGGCGTCAGCGCTTGCCCTTCACGCCCACGAAGGTCACCCCCGCGATCTTCTCCCGCTGGAGGCGGTCGCAGGCCGAGGTGAGGTCTTCGGTGGTGGTCTTTCCCTGCCGGGCGACGAGCACGTACTTGTCGATGAGGCCGTGCCACGCGAGGGTTTCGGCGGTGCCGAAGACCGCCGCGGAGTCGACGATGATGTAGCGGAACTCCTGGCGGAGCTGCCCGAGGAGCACCGCGGCGGCCTCGCTCGACAGCGCGGCGTGGGCGCTGGCGACGGGGGGCCCCGAGGGGATGAAGCTCAGGCTCGCCGTGATTCGGATCACGTCGATGGGGAGCGAGGGGTCGTTCTGGCGCGCCGCGAGGATGGTGGTGAGCCCGAGCTCGCCGCGGATGCCGAAGAGCTTGTGCAGGCTCGGGTTTCGGAGCGACGCGTCGATGAGGAGCACCTGGATGCGCCCGCCCTCGGCCATGGCGAGGGCGAGGTTGGCGGCGGTGACGCTCTTGCCAGCGCCCTCGCGGGCCGAGGCGACCACGATGATCTGCAGGTCGGGCTCCTGCTCGAGCCTGAAGCGCAGCGTGCGGAACTGCGCGGCGGCCTGGCCGTCGGGGTGGGACATCATCACGAGGTCGGGGGAGAAAGGCCCGACGTGCTCGGCGGGGTTCACCCGGAGGAGCGAGTACGAGGGGGGCTGCCACGACGCCTGGCCGTAGCCGCCGCCGTCGAGGCCCACGGGCACCATGCCGTAGTCGCCGCCGGCGGGGCCCGGGTCGACGACCTGGCCGTAGGCGTCGTAGTAGCCGTTCATCGGGTCTTGGGGGATGAACTGCGCGTGGGGGTCGTCGACGCCGCCGGACATCCCCGGGGGCATATGCTGTCGGAGCTGGTCGGCGGTGAGGGTGACGGCCTCGTCGTGGCCCGTGCCCACGGGCTGCCACCCACCGGGGTTGGTGGGAAAGCCCTGCACGTACTCGGCGTTGAAGATCTGCGCGCTGCTCGCGACGCGGGTCGCCGCGTCGCCGTCGATGAGCTCGTGGGGGGGGGCCGGGGCGGGGGCCTGCTCGGAGAAGTAGTTCGAGAGCTCCTCGGTGCGGTTGGCCTGCGGCGCGTCGCCGTAGGGGGGGCCCTGGGTCGCCGGGCGCTTTCGGTTCGTGGGGTCAGACATGGGGTGTGGGTCGCCTCGGCCTCGGGGGAGGCTATGCGGCTGCGGTGCTTCGCGTCAAACCGTTCGACCGGCGCTAGCGACCCCTCGCGGAGATCATCACGAGGGGCGTGCGGAGCATGATCTCGAGGTCGGTGCGGAGGAAGGTCCAGAAGTCTTCGAGGCGCGCGGCGTAGGCGAGGTCGTAGAGGAGCTTGGTGCGCATGTCGTCGGCCACGCTGCCCTCGGACTCGTCGAGGTCGAAGGGGTTGGTGAGCGTGTCTTTGAGGTGCGCGATGTCGCTGTCTTCAGGGAGGCGACCGAGGTAGTCGAGGGAGACCTGCGCGAGGCCCGTGATGCCCGGCCGGACCTCGCGCGTGCGCTCCTCGAAGAAGGGGATGGCCGCCGCGAGGGTGCTCACCAGCTCGGGGCGCTCAGGGCGCGGGCCCACGATCGACATGTCGCCGCGGAGCACGTTCCAGAACTGCGGGAGCTCGTCGAGGCGGGTCTTTCGGATGAAGCGGCCGACGCGGGTGATGCGGTCGTCGCCCTCGCTCGCGAGGCGGGCCTTGCCGTCGCGCTCGGCGTTGATGCGCATCGAGCGGAACTTCCACATCTTGAAGGTGGGCAGGCCGTGCGACGACCAAGGCGCCGAGGGGTGGGTGCGCCCCACGCGCTCCTGCGCGTAGAAGATCGGGCCCTTGTCTTCGACGTAGATCGCCGCGGCGATCACCGGGAAGAGCGGCGCCGTGAGCGCGAGGCCGACGCCCGCGCCCACCACGTCCATCGCCCGCTTCACCGCCGAGACCTTCCAATCCATCGCTGGGCGGTTTGATACCAATCCTCGTCGTCGCGTCGCAAGCCGCGCGCGCAGGGCGTTGGATCGGCGGTGGACTGGTGTTATGGTCCGCCGCCGTAGGAGCCGGTGCAGACCTTCGTGCTCAGGTTCACAGCGAACGTCCCGGGGGAGCTCCGCTTCCGCGATCTGATCGGCTCGATGCTCCGCGGCGCGTGCCAGCGGGTCGAGACCGAGTTCGGCTGCAGCGGCCTCGAGTGGCGCCTCATGAGCGCCTACAACGAAGCCTTCAACAACATCGTCGAGCACGCCTACGCCGAGTGCTCGGGCGACGTCGAGGTGGCCCTCACCGTCGACGACGAGCGGGTGGTGTTGCGCCTCTCCGACCAGGGGCACGGGTTCAACTTCGACATGTCCGGCGCCTCTGACGCGCCCCCCGAGCTCGACAGCCTCTCCGAGGGGGGCATGGGCCTCTTCATCATCCGTCAGGCTATGTCGTCGGTCACCTACGAGCGGCGCCAGGATCGCAACCTTCTGACCATGACCAAGCACATCGCCGATTGCGCCCGGAGCTCCCAGGCGCCCCGAGGGGACACAGCATGCTGAACCACGAGCTCACCGAACAGGCGGGGGTCACGGTCCTGTCGATGCTCGAGGAGAAGCTCGACGCGACCACCGCGCTCACCGCGCGGCCCATCCTCGACCAGCTCGTCGAGCGGGGGGGCATCAAGGTCGTGCTCGACATGACCGCCGTGAAGGTCATCGACAGCTCCGGCGTCGCCATCGTCGTCTCGCTCTTCAAGCGCCTGAAAGCCCTCGGCGGCTCGCTCCGCGTCGCGGGCCTCGAGGGCCAGCCTCGGGAGATCTTCCACCTCCTGCGCCTGGAGAAGGCGATGGCGATCTACCCCACCGCGCACGAGGCGCTGAAGGGGTACTGACCCCCGCGCCGCAGGTCAGGTTCTCCGTGGCGCACCTCGTAGCTCTGGGCCCGCAGGAGGTCGGCAAGGAGTTCCCCCTCGACGGTGGCGAGTGCCTCCTGGGGCGTCGCCTCGACTGTCACGTGTGCATCCCCGACCAGCGGGTGTCGCGCCGGCACGCGCGCATCCGCGCCGAGGGCCACGAGGGCTGGCAGCTCGAAGACCTCGGGAGCTGCAACGGCACCTTCGTCAACGGCCGCCGGGTGCAGGGCTCGATGCGCCTGCGCCACGGCGACGAGATCGAGATCGGCGCCTCGCGCTTTCGCATGGACCTCGCCGACGAGGCCGTCGCCGCGATGGAGGCCGCGCCGGTGCTGACCACCGAGGCCGAGGGCGCGGTCACCATGTTCGAGCTCTCGCCCCTCGGGCTGAGCCTCAAGCCCGACGCCCACCGGGGCGACCGGGCGCCGTCCCAGCGCGACATCGACCGCCTGCAGCGAAAGCTCCAGGCCATGTACAAGATCTCCGAGACCGTCGCCTCGGGGCTCGATGGTCAGACCCTGCTCGACCGGGTGACCGCGGTGCTCCTCGAGGTGCTCCCGCAGGCGACCGCCGCCGCCGCGGTGACCGTCGACCCGCGCTCGCAGCAGCTCCGCACCCAGGCCGCGAAGCGACGTCGGGGCGGTGACGCCGACGCGGGGGCGATGAACATCTCCCAGGCCGTGGTCGACCGGGTGCTGCGCCAGGGCCAGTCGGTGCTCCTGCGGGCCCCGACCGACCTGTCGCTCGGCGTGCCGGTGGACACCATGGTGATCAAGAACCCCCTGCAGGCCCCGATGGGAGATGGCCCGCTGCCGCCGCCCGGGGAGGGCGCGGTGGGGTGGCGCATGGGCGCGCCGCTCACGTTCCGCGGCGAGCACTTCGGGATCCTCCACGTCGAGGCCGAGTCGGCGCTGGGGTACTTCACGCAGGACGACCTGGACCTCCTCGGCGGCGTGGCCGCGCAGGCCGGGGTCGCGCTGCACCTCATCGGGCTGCACCAGCGGCTGATGGCCCGGGAGCGCTTCGACTACGACCTGCGCCTCGCGCGGCAGATCCAGCGCAACCTCCTCCCTCGTGACCCGCCGCGGGTGCAGGGCATCGACTTCGCCGTGCACTACGAGCCGGCTTTTCACGTCGGCGGGGATTTCTACGACTTCCTCTGGCAGGACCCGACGCGGCTCTCGATGGTGGTGGGCGACGTCTCGGGCAAGGCCATCTCCGGCGCGCTGTTCATGGCGCGGGTGACCAGCGAGATCCGCGCGTCGGGCCCCATCGAGGCCTCGCCCAGCCGGGTGGTGCAGCGGGTGAACCGCGCCCTCAGCGAGGTCGCCGAAGACGGGATGTTCACCACGATGGTGTACCTCTCCCTCGACCTCACGCAGAACGTCGTGCGCTACGCCAACGCGGGGCACACCACGCCCTTGATCCGCCGCGCCGACGGCTCGGTCGAGGAGCTCGAGTTCGACGAGTCGCGCTGCATGCCCGTGGGCGTGCTCGCCAAGATCGAGGTGGGCGAGACCGTGGTCGAGCTGCACGCGGGAGACGTGCTGGTGCTCTATACCGACGGGATCATCGAGGCCTGCTCCACCGCAGGGGAGTTCTACGGCCACCAGCGCCTCGTCGAGGTGCTGCGCGGGGCGCCGGGGGGCGCGAGAGAGATCCTCGACCTGGTGCTCGCGGACCTCGACCGCTTCGTGGGCGAGGCGCCGCAGGCCGACGACCAGACCGTGGTGTGTCTCTCGGTGAGCGGCGCGACGAGCGTTCGGTACGACAGCGCGCTGCCGCCCGACCTGCCGCCCGACCGACTGTGATAGCGTCCGCGCCTCGATGCGACTGGTGCTGCGCGGCGCGCGGGTGATCGACCCCTCCGTCGGACTCGACGAGGTGGGCGACGTGGTGATCGAGGGGGGCGTGATCGCTCGGGTCGGCCGCGGCGCCGCTGAGGGGATCGCCGGGGGCGCCCGCGACACCGTCGTGCGCGAGCTCG
>JAEYZO010000966.1 GCA_023428035.1 Pseudomonadota bacterium
GGCCCGCCTCGCGCGGGCCTACGGCGAGGCGGGCTTCGCGAGGCTCACCGACCGGCAGTCGATGGAGTTCTCGCTGCACCGCGCCGTGGGCTGCGCCGACTGCGGGGGCTCTGGGTACAAGGGCCGCGTGGCGATCCACGAGATCCTCGTGGGCACCGACGCGGTGCAGGACCTCGTCCGTCACCGGGGCACCATCGACGAGATCCGCGCCGCGGCGGAGGCCGACGGCATGACCACGATGCTGCAGGACGGCGTCGAGAAGGCGCTCCGGGGCCTCACCGACTTCGACCAGGTGCGCTCGGCCTGCGTGTGAGGGCTTATCCCCCTCTCGGGAACAGCCCCGCGCGGCGCGACGTTGGTAGCATCGCGCGCGTGACCACCGCAGAGACCACCGTGATGGTCGTCGAGGACGACCGCTCGAACCTCGAGTCGCTCGAGCGCCTGCTCTCTCGCGAGGGCTACCGCGTCGTGACGGCCCCCGACGCGCGCACGGCGCTCGACCTCCTGCGGCGCCAGCGCGTGCCCGTCGTGGTCACCGACCTGATGATGCCGGGCCTGTCGGGGCTCGACCTCCTCAAGGCCATCAAGGCCGTCGCCTCGGAGACCGAGGTGATCCTTATGACCGCCTATGGCACCGTCGAGACCGCGGTCGAGGCCATGCGCGGCGGGGCCTACGACTTCGTCGAGAAGCCACTCAAGCGCGTGCAGATCGTGAAGAGCGTCGCCAAGGCCGTCGAGCGCGCCTCGCTGGTGGCCGAGAACCGCACCCTGCGCGAGGCCCTGTCGCACCTGCGCAAGCGGGAGATCATCGGGAGCTCGCCGGCCCTGCGGCAGGTGCTGGAGGTGGCCGCGCAGGCCGCGCCCTCGATGGCCACGGTGCTGATCCTCGGCGAGTCGGGAACCGGCAAGGAGCTCCTCGCGCGCTACGTGCACTCCCGCTCGCAGCGCTCGTCGGGGCCCTTCATCGGCGTGAACTGCGCGGCGATCCCTGAGACGATCCTCGAGGCCGAGCTCTTCGGCTACGAGAAGGGGGCCTTCACCGGCGCGGTGCAGCGCAGGGAGGGCCGCTTCGCGCAGGCCAAGGGAGGCACGCTCTTCCTCGACGAGATCGGCGAGCTGAGCCCCGCGGTGCAGGTGAAGCTCCTGCGCGTTCTGCAGGAGGGCGAGTTCGAGCCCATCGGCGGCCGCACGCAGCGCGCCGACGTGAGGGTGGTCGCCGCGACGAACCGCGACCTCTCGGCGGAGGTGAGCGCGGGGCGCTTTCGCGAGGACCTCTTCTACCGCCTCAACGTCATCGCGATCACCGCGCCGCCGTTGCGCGCGCGGCCCGGCGACGTGCCCCTGTTGGTGGAGCACTTCCTCCACGTGTTCGGCGAGCGCAACGGCAAGGGGCCGTTCACGGTGAGCCCCGCGGCGATGGAGAAGCTCTCGGCGTGGACCTGGCCGGGCAACGTGCGCGAGCTGGAGAACACCGTCGAGCGCGCGGTGGTGCTCTCGCGGGGTCACACCCTCGACCTCGCCGACCTGCCGCGCCCCATCGTCGAGACCGAGCAGCCGCGGGCCGAGCTCGTGGTCGCGGTGGGCACGCCGCTCGAGGAGATCGAGCGCATGGTGATCCGCGAGACGCTGCGGGCGACGGGGGGCGACAAGCGGCTGACGGCGCAGCTCCTCGGGATCGCGACGCGCACCATCTACCGCCGCCTCGCCGAGGAGCGCGACGGGGCCGTCAAGGACGGCGACGAGCCCGACCTCGACGACTGAGCGCCCGCCGTGTGCCAGTATCCCGTGCCATGGCGAGGACGGGATTCCACTCGCGCTTCACCTTCGGCGAGAAGGGCATGGGGCCGGGTGGCCGCGTGGCCCTCACGCTCGTGGCGCTGTTCTTCGGCCTGATCCTCGTCGGGGTCGGGCTGTTCCTGGGCGCGCGCGCGGTCAAGGCCTCGCTCGACCCCTCCGACGCGCTCTTCCGGCTCTCGCGGCCCGCGTCGGGGGAGGGCCCGACGCTGCGCGGCACGGTCACGGTCCAGGCGCCCGAGCGAGCGTTCTGCCACGTGCAGCACCAGCACTACGTCTCGGGGAAGAACGGCGGGTGGCGCACCGACTGGCGCGGGAACGTCTTCCGCGGGACGACGGTGCTCCACGGCGGTCGGAGCTACGCGCTGGAGGTCGAGGGCTACACCACGACCTTCGAGCCCTCGCGCACCCACGTCGTACCTGACGGCGCGAGGGTGTGGGGGCCGCGCTTCGAGTCGCTCCCTGGCGGGGGGCGCGTGGTGGAGCAGTGCCTCATCCCCGGCGAGCGGGTCTTCATCGAGGCCTGCCGGCTCCCGGGTCGCGCGTGGGCCCTGGGCGACTGCCCGAGCTACCCGATGCGGCTCACCCAGGGCGACGGCGGCTCGGGGCAGCCCCGCGTCGACGCTCGCGCCAACCGGCTCGCGGCGCAGCTCTCCGGCGGCGCCCTCGCGGCGCTCGCGCTGCTCCTGTGGGGGTGGTTCCTCGTGCGCTCGCGCCCGCTCTCCGAGGCGCTGCGCCGCCGCGCGGGAGTCGCCGAGGCGGAATTCCCCGTGGCGGTGGTGAGCGCGGCGGTGGGCCTGCCGGTCGCCTTCGCCATCGCGCAGGGCTTCATCGTCGGCGGCGCGAGCGAAGACAGCTCGTGGGACTACTTCCAGGGCGGCTACACCTTCGGCGCCGCGGTGGTCTGCTTCGCCCTCGCCGTCGCGTACCTCGTCTACGCTCGGCGGCGCTCGCTCGACGTCGCGATGCGCCCCGTGCGCGACGCCCCGACGGGGCGCCTCGCCGACGCGCGCGGCGGCGTGGTCGAGCTCGCCGTCACGGTCGCTCCAGACTCGCCCGTGGTCGTCGGGCCCGTGAGCGGGCGACCCCACGCGTGGCTGCGGGTCGTCGTCGACGAGGTGATCCAGAACGGCAAGCAGGTGCACGTGCGCAGGGCCGCGGCGTGGTGCTCGTCCCCGGGGATCCCGGTGCGCGACGCCTCCGGCGCGGGGGTGCTCGACGTGACCCACGCCGAGTTCGACCTCCGCGCGCGGGTCGCGACGGTGAAGCACGGCCGCCGCCACGACCTCCTGGGAGGCGTCTCGCGGCTCACCGGCGCCGCGCTGCGCCCCTCGGGCAACCACCTCCGCTGGATCATCGAGGAGGGCTTCGTCGACCCCGGCGAGTCGCTCTACGCGCTGGGTGACTGCCGACGCGTCGAGGACCCGAGCGCCGCGGCCTCGTACCGCGCCGACGCGACGCGGCCCGTCGTGGGCGGCGGGCGCGGCGCCAAGCTCATCGTGCACGCGGGCGACGAGCGCTCTCTCCTCGCGTCGCTCCGCCGGGAGCGGGCGCTCCTCGACCTCGTGGGCGCGGCCTTCGTGGGCCTCGCGGCTTCGCTCTCCGCGGTGCTCCTCGCGCTCGCGTCTCGGTAGTCGATCACCCCGCGCGCAGCGTGAGCCAGCGGAACCACCGCATCCTCGCGTGCGTCTTCAGCGCCAGCGCCGCGAGCCGCGCGACGCCGAGGAAGGCCACCGCCGTCGGGGACTGGTCGCTCCCCACCAGCGCGGCGAGCACCGCCGCCG
>JAEYZO010000970.1 GCA_023428035.1 Pseudomonadota bacterium
CGTCGTCGCCGTCGCGGGCACCACCTCGCCGGGCCCCTCGGGGCGCGCCGAGCGCGTGTTCACGTGGTTCCGCCAGAGCGAGGCGGGACCGATCTCGTCGCAGCGCAACTACCCGCTGCCCCACGAGATCGCCGTGTCGTCGCTCGCCGCCCTCGACGTGACCGGCGACGGTCGTCCCGAAGCCCTGGCCTTCTTCGAGCGAGGCACGGTCACCACCTCGGAGACCGTGCAGGTCTTCGCGCTCCCTCCCGGTGGGGGTGTGCAAGCCCTGGCCCTGGCGCGCGAGACCGCGGCGCTCGACGGCGCGCGCACCATAGACGCCGTCGCGGCGCGGCTCCCGCTCTCCCGCGGGCTCTCCCCTGAAGACATCGGTGACACCACCACGACGTCACTGCTCGGGCGCCTGAGCTACGCCACGCCGGCGCAGTGGAGCGCGCTCGTCTCCGCCGCGGGCGTCGAGCGCTGCACCAGCGGCGCGGGCCACGGAGGACGTCGCTGCGTCCGCTACACCGCCGCGCAGGTCGCGCGCCCTGCCGTGCACGAGCCGCTACGACAAGCGCTGGAGACCGCGCTGGAGCCGCTCTCGCTGATGTCCATCGACTGCCGCGACGCCGGTCCGGCGCGCTGCTCCATCGGGCGCGTGGGCGGGCACCAGACCGAGGTGGAGTTCGACGGCGCTGGGCCGACGCGACGTCTCCGCCGCGTCACCGAGGTCGACCAGGGCCTCGGGGAGTGACCGCACCTATCGCCCTCTCTCCGCGCGCACGATGCGCTGCGCGACGGTGGTCTAGCGCGCCCCCCCGCACAGCGTTCAAGCGCCCGGCTACGTCTTCTGCCGCGCCTCGGTCTCGGCGCGCATGCGCTCCTCGGCCTCGCGCAGCTCGGGGGTGAGCGCCTCGCCGAAGTCGTCGGCCTCGAAGACCTGCCGGATCTCCAGCACCGAGTCCTCGCCCTCGCGCATCGTCGGCGGGCAGCGCTTCACCCACTCCAGGGCCTCCTCCTTCGACTTCACCTGCCAGATCCAGAAGCCCGCGATGAGCTCCTTGGTCTCGGCGAAGGGGCCGTCGGTGAAGACCCACCCGCCGTCGGTGTAGCGGGCCCGCGAGCCCCGCGAGCTCGGGTGCAGCCCCTCGCCCGCGAGCATCACACCCGCCTTCACCAGCTCCTCGTTGAACCTCCCCATCGCCGTGAGCTCGGCCTCGGTGGGCGTCCGACCCGCTTCGCTGTCCGGGGTGGCCTTCACGATCACCATGAATCGCATGTCGTCTCTCCTCGCGTGGTGAACCCGGCGCCTCTGCCGGACCCTTCACCACCACGACGAACGAGCCTCGCCCCGATCGACACGGCGATCACTTTTTTCTCCTCCCCCTGACAGCGCCCCCCAGCGCGGCGCCGGCCGCGACACCGGCCCGCCCCCTCGGTGCATCTCCCCCTATGGCGCAAGAGCCGCCTCTCTCACGCGGTCTCCGCCTCGGAGGTGCCCATGCAAGACGTACGCATGTTCGAGGTCGCGCGGGACGTCGGCGACCCGCGACGCAACACCTGGGTCGAGCGCCTGGCCCGCTTCGGCATCGCCACCAAGGGCGCGGTGTACCTCGTCCTCGGAGCCCTCGCCGTCATGGCCGCGGTGGGCGCGTCGGGGGGCCGCGTGACCGACCGCGACGGCGCGGTGCGCACCATGACCGACCACCCGCTCGGCACGGTGCTCCTCGTCGTGGTCGCGGTGGGCATGGCCGGCTACGCCCTGTGGCGCTTCGCCGAGGCGGCCTTCGACCCCGAGCACGTGGGCTCCGACCTCAAGGGCGTCGCGAAGCGCGCGGCCGCGGTCGTGAGCGGGCTGGTGTACGCCTCCTTCGTGGTGGGCGTGGTGCAGCGCCTCACGGGTGAGGGAAGCGGTCAGGGCGGGGGCCGCACCTGGCTCGACGCCCTCCTGCGCCAGGGGGAGGTCGGCGCGGTGATCGTGGGCGCCGCGGGCGCCGCGGTGATCGTCGTGGCGATCTCGCACTTCGTGCAGGCCGCGACCGCGAAGTTCATGCGCAAGCTCTCGCTCTCCGACCTGAGCGCCCGGGCGCGCGCGTGGATCGAACGCGTGGGGCGCGTCGGGCTCGCGGCGCGAGGGGTGGTCTTCGCGCTGCTAGGGTGGTTCCTGCTGCGGGCGGCGACGCGGTCCGACGCGTCGGAGTGGCGCGGCACCGCGGGGGCCCTGCGCGAGATCGCCCGGCAAGACCAGGGCAAGGTCGCGCTCGGCGTGGTGGCCGCCGGCCTCGTCGCCTACGGCGTCTACCAGCTCGTCAGTGCTCCGCGCTTGAAGATCGGCGACGCGTGACCCTTGCGCGAGGGCGTCGCGACGGTGCCTCCTACGCCGGTGCGCGCCTCGCTCGCCCTCGTCCTCCTCACCGCCGCGTGCGGGAGCTCGCCCTCCGTCACCACCGACGCGGGCGTCGACGTCCCCCGTGATGTCTCCGTCACCGATGTCACCGACGTCACCGACGCGAGAGAGGGCTGCACCACCGACCCCGCCGACCGCCGCGACGGGAGCGTTTGCATCACCCGCGTCGTGGGCCGCGCCGAGACCTTCGAGGGAACACCGC
Organism: Pseudomonadota bacterium; assembly: GCA_023428035.1. Taxonomy (GTDB): domain Bacteria; phylum Myxococcota_A; class Polyangia; order Polyangiales; genus JAEYZO01. The sequence continues at coordinate 2,592 of JAEYZO010000970.1, forward strand.
TCGCGAACCACTCCATCACCTTCTGCGGACCCGCGTGCTTCATCGGCAACACCGACGCCGACGGCCGCTTCTCGGTGCCCGTGCGGGAGTTCCTCCTCGCGGAGATCTACTCCGTGCAGGTGCACGGCCGCCCGAACCACGCGAGCCTCTACCTCGCGCCCGTCCCGCGCCCCGTCGACGGCACCGTCACCCTCCCCGCCGCGCTGCGCGTGCCCGAGTACACCGCCACGGGCCCCGCCGTGCCCGAAGGGAACTCCGGCGGCTCGGTCACCGCGGGGGACCTCACCCTCACCTTCGCGCCCGACAGCGACGTCACCCTCGACCTCGAAGACTTCGACCTCGGCGAGCTGGGTACCCGCCTGCGCGTCGCGACCGTCCCCGTGGAGCAGGCCCCGCCCTTCGCCAGGGGGCAGGGGCTCGTGCTCCTGCGCGCGCTCGCGCCCTTCGCGCTCACCGCCACGCGCCCCATCGCGGTGACCATCCGTGACGCGGGAGGCCTCGCCCCCAACACCCCTGTGGACTTCGTCGCCCTCGGTCACGACATCCTGAGCGAGCCCCCTACCGCGGGGACGGCCCTGGTCGTCGGTACGGGCCGCGTGTCGGCCGACGGGGCGAGCGTCAGCACCGACCCGGGGCAGGGACCGACCGTGTTGACCTGGATCGGCGTTCGACCGAGAAGGGAGTGACCGATGCGCGCGCGAAGCTCCCTCCCGTGGGCGATGACCCTGCTCCTCCTGGGCTGCGGCGGCGAGGGCTCGACCCCGACCGTGACCGACGCGGGCGGCAACGTCACCGACCTCCCCGCGGTGGATGCCCCCGCGCTGGATGTCGCCACCGTCGACGCGCCCACGGAAGACGTCGCGGAAGACGTCACGGCGGTCGACGCGCCCGACGTGATGGTGGTGGCCGACGCGGGATCAGTAGGCCCGTACCCCGAGGGGCCCTACGGCAACGCGATGGGGAGCGTGCTCCAGGGCCTGGAGTGGGTCGGCTTCGACAACCCCGCGGGCGAGGGCGTGTCGACCGCGCGCGGCTACGGGCCGCTGTCGCTCCAGGACGTGAGGGCGCGAGGGCGGCGCTACGCCATCGTGCACGTCTCAGAGTTCCTTTGACCCGGTTGTAGGAACGCGGCCCGTGACCTGGCCGCGCGAGGGCGAGAGGTGCTGGACGCCGGCGGCGAGGTCGTCGAGGTCCTCGCCACCAACAGCTTCCAGCCGCCCACGCGGCGCAACCTCGAGAGCTGGATCACCGCGTTCAACCTCCCCGTGACCGCGGTGATCGACCCCCCCGGCGTGGGCACCCGCACCCTCGACACCTACGGCGTGCGAGAGAGCACCTTCGTCGTCGACCTCCGCACCATGGTCGTCGTGCGGAAGATCAACGGCTCCGTCGCGGGCGTCGGGCCCTCGGGCGTCGCGCAGGCCATCCCCGTCATCCTCGACCTCCTGCGCGCGGGCGGCTGACCCTCCCGCTCACTCGCCCAGCGACGCCCGCAAGAACCACGAGTGCTTCTCGAACTCCGTGATGATCTGCGTGAGCAGGTCGGCCGAGTCGGTGTCGCCCTCAGCCTCGCCCTCGCTCCGCGCAGCTCGCACCCCTTCGAGGAAGGTCTCGAACCTCTCCGCGAGGAGCCTCACGTGCTCCAGGTCCCGCGTCGTCTCCTGGGGGTAGTCCGGCAGCCGCGACCTGCCCGCGACGTGCCGCGAGGTGCCGTAGGCCCGGCCTCCGAGCGTCACCGCCCGCTCGGCCACCGCGTCGCCGTGCGCCGCGAGGCTCACCGCGAAGGTCTCGAACAGCGGGTGCAGCGCCGCGAACTGCGGCCCCCGGATGTTCCAGTGCGCGACCTTGATCTGGCTGTGCAGGTCGAGCGCGTCGGCGAGCACCGCGTTGAGGCCCTTCACCACCTTCTCCCGCGACGACTCCGACAGCTTGCTGGGGCTCTTGTACATGGCTCTCACTCCTCCTTCGTCGCCCCCATTTCTCCGCACTCCGGGGCGGGGTGTAAATGACAAGGTTCCTGACTCACTGATAGCCTATGGCTATCGTGCGCTTCTCCCCTCACCCGCTCACGCTGCGGCAGCTCCAGTACGCGGTGGCGGTGGCCGAGCACCGGAGCTTTCGCCGCGCGGCGCAGCTCTGCCACGTCTCGCAGCCCGCCCTCTCGGCGCAGGTGGCGCAGCTCGAAGACGCCCTCGGGGTGCGGCTCTTCGAGCGCGACCGACGTCGGGTGATGGCCACCGCCGCGGGGGCCGCGCTGATCGAGCGCGCGCGGCGGCTGCTGGTGGGCGCCGACGAGCTGGTCGAGCTCGCGCAGCGTCACGGCGACCCCTTCTCGGGGACGGTGCGCCTCGGGGTGATCCCGACCATCGCGCCCTACCTCCTGCCCGAGGTGATGCCGCTCTTGAGGCAGCGCTTCGCCAAGCTCACCCTGGTGTGGCGCGAGGAGAAGACCTCGACCCTCGTGGAGCTCGTGCAGTCCGGCGAGCTCGACGGCGGGGTGGTGGCGTTGGAGGCCGAGCTCGGCGAGCTCGAGCACGCGGTGCTGGGCCGCGACCCCTTCGTCTTCGCGGCGGCGCCGCGGCACCCGCTGGCCCGCTCGCGCAAGCCCGTGAAGGCCGACGAGCTCGTGGGAGAGCGGGTGCTGCTCCTCGACGACGGCCACTGCTTTCGCGCGCAGGCGCTGTCGTTCTGCGAGCAGGCCGGCGCTGAGGAGATGGGCTTTCGCGCGACGAGCCTGCCCACCCTCGCGCAGATGGTGGCGGGGGGCGCGGGCGTGACGCTGCTCCCGCGCATCGCGGTGCCGACCGAGAACCGGCACCACGCGCTGAAGCTCCGGCCCTTCGCGCCGCGGGTGCCCGAGCGCACCATCGCCCTCGCGTGGAGACGTCACTCCCCCCTCGCGGCCACGCTCACCCCCCTCGCCGCCGCGATGCGCGAGGCCTACGAGGCGCTGGAGCCGACCCTCGACGCCGCGCTCGCGGCGCGGTGACCCTTCACGGCGCGAGGCGGCGCTTCGTCCACCCGTCGGGGGAGTGGCGGTACTCCACGCGGTCGTGCATCCGGCTCGAGCGGCCCTGCCAGAACTCGAGCCTCGACGGGATCACCCTGTACCCGCCCCAGCCCGCGGGGCGCGGCACCGTCGCGCCCTCGTAGCGCGCCTCGACCTCGGCGAAGGCCCGCTCCAGCGCGTCGCGGTCGGCGACCTCCTCGCTCTGCGGCGAGGCCCACGCGCTGATCTGTGAGCCCCGCGGTCGCTCCGCGAAATACGCGTCGGACTCGGCCTCGCTCACCCGCTCGACCTTGCCCTCGACCCTCACCTGGCGCTCCAGCGTGGGCCAGTAGAAGCACAGCGCCGCGTGGGGGTTCACCGCGAGCTGCGCGGCCTTGTGGCTGCCGTAGTTGGTGAAGAACACGAAGCCCCGCGGGTCGAGCTCCTTCAAGAGCACCATGCGGATGTCGGGGCGGCCGTTGGCGTCTGCCGTCGCGAGCGACATCGCGTTGACCTCGGTGCCCCCCGACGAGATCACCTCGCGGAACCACAGCTCGAACTGCGCGAAGGGGTCGGCGTCGGCGTCGGTCACGTCGAAGGGGCGCGAGTGGAACTCCCGGCGCAGCGAGGCGTAGTCCATGCGCGATGAGGTAGAGCATCACGGCCCCCGTGGGAACCCCATCCCGGGCCTTGCATCCCCGCGCGATTGCGGCGAGAACCCCCCACCTCATGCGCCTCGCCCTGTCGCTTACGCTCTGCCTCTCCGTCGCCGCGTGCGGCTCCGACCCGCCGGTCAACAACGCCCCCACCGACGCGGGCAACACCCCCACCGACACGGGCGACCTCACCGACGCGGGCGACACCGACAGCGGCGCTCTCCCCACCGACGCGGGCAACACCCCCGCCGACACGGGCGGCGCCACCGACGCGGGGTCGACCCCCTCCTGCGGCACCGAGCGGCCTGACATCTCGGGCATCCGCAACACCGAGGGGCTCATCATCGGCCCCGACGGGACGATCTACTACTCCCAGGCCCGCGCCGTAGGTCGCCTCCGCCCGGGGATGTCCCCCGAGCCCACCTGGGCCTCGCTCCCCAGCCGCGCAGGCACCGTCTGGGGCCTCGCCCTCGACCCCGGCCGCAACCGCCTCTACGCCGGCTCGCCCTCGGCCACCACGGTCTACGTCGTCGACACCTCCGCCGACGCGCCGCAGGGCATGGCCTACGTCTCCTCCGCGGGGCAGCCCAACGGCCTCACCGTCGCCGCCGACGGAACGCTCTACTACTCCGACTTCGGCGGCGGTCACGTCTACCGCGTGCCCGTTGATGGCATGCGCGCCCGCGTCACCACCAGCTCCATCGCCCAGCCCAACGGCGTCGCCTTCAACGCCGACGGCCGGCTCTACGTCGACTCCTACAGCGCGGGCTCGCTCATCGCGCTCACGCTCACCGACGGCGCCGAGACCGCGCGAGAGACCATCGCCTCGTCCCTCGGCAACCCCGACGGCCTCGCCTTCGACGCCATGGGCCGCATCTACGTCACCGACAACGGCCGCGGCCGGGTGATCCGCCTCGACGCCGACGGCGCGAACCCGATGACCCTGCGCTCGGGCGTGAGCACCGCGGCCAGCATCGAGTTCGGCGCGGGCGCGCTGCCCTGCACCGACATCTACGTCGCGTCGGGCGGGGTCCTCGCGCGCATCGAAGGCGACACCGCCGGCGCCGCCGTGCCCTGGCACCGCTGAGAAGTCTTCACACCGACACCCGAGAGAGAACCGTCATGGCAGACCTCAAGAGCATCCTCACCGACCCCGCGCGACGCCAGGAGGTCGTGCGCGACGCCGAGCGCCTCCTCGACGACGAGGTGGGCGCCAAGTCCGGCCTGTCGGGCCTCGCCATCAAGGGCGCCTTCAAGGTGGTGAAGGGGGTCCGCCCGGGGATGATCCCCGACGTCATCGACGGCCTCCTCGACGACTTCGCCGCGCGCCTCGACCCCTTCTATCAAGCCCACCTCACGAACGGCGGCGGCAGGTCGCTCCCCGACGCCTTCGCGTCTCGCAAGGGCGAGATCGCCGACGCGCTCCTCGGCATCACCGACGACCGCGCGCGCACCACCCGCCACACCACGCTGAAGAAGGCCTACGAGCAGCTCCGCCCGCAGGGCAAGAAGAACGTCGAAGAGGCCGTGCCGGGCCTCGCTCGGCTGGTCGAGAAGCACACCCGCGGCGCGTGAGCGCCGACGCGGTCGAGGTCTTCCCAGGCGAGGCCTCGGGCTTCGCGCGCGGGTGTGAGCCCCTGCCCTCTCCCCTCCCCGAGCGCGCCCGCTGGTGCGTCGCCCGCGGCGACGCCGTGGTGCTCGTGAGCGCCCCTGAGGGAGAGCGTTTGCCGAGCTCCCTCACCGAGCTCGGTCTCTCACCCGCGACGGTGCACCACCTCGGGTCGCTCGACGGTGAACCCCTCTTCGGGGTCGAGCTCCCCAACGGGCACCCGCTCCCCGAGGGCGCCTCGGTGGTGGGTCTGCGCGCTCTCGCTGAGAGGGTTGATCCCTCGACCTGGGCCGCGGCCTCCTTCGGCGCCCAGGTGATCTACTGGGACTGCACCACCCGCCACTGCGGCATCTGCGGCGGCCCGACGTCGCAGCGAGACCCGCGGGAGCGCGCGAAGCACTGCCCCCGGTGCGACCACTCGGTGTGGCCGCGGGTGTCGCCCTGCGTGATCGTGCGCGTCACCGACGACGCGGGGAGGCTGCTGCTGGTGCGGCAGCCCTCGTGGTCGCCGGGGCGCTACTCCCTCGTGGCAGGCTTCGTCGAGGCGGGAGAGACCCTGGAGCAGTGCGTGCGCCGCGAGCTGCGCGAAGAGACCGGGGTCGAGGTGACGGACATCGCGTACGTGGCGAGCCAGCCGTGGCCCTTTCCGCACCAGCTCATGGTGGGCTTCTCGGCGCGCTACGCGTCGGGGGAGGTGAGGCCCACGGACCCGGAGATCGACGCCGCGGGGTGGTTCGCGCCCGACGCGCTGCCGGAGCTGCCGCCGTCGGGGATCTCCATCGCCCGGAGGATGATCGAGGGGTACTTGTTGCAGCGCAACAGATGAGGTTTACGCCGCGGGCGAAGGGCGGTAGACGCACCCGCACCGCCCGCGCAGAGGCAGCTCTCCGACGCGGGTCGCAACGCAGGAGGAGACGTCCATGGATCTCGATACGCTGAAGGTCATCGTCACGGGCGGCGCGCAGGGCATGGGCGCGCACTTCGCGCGGAGGCTCGTCGAGGCGGGCGCCTCGGTGGCCGTGGGCGACGTGAAGGAAGACGGGCTCGCGGCCCTCGCCGAGTCGGTGAAGGGCCCGGGCAAGCTGTTCACGCGCAAGCTCGACGTGTCGAGCGAGGCCGAGTGCGAGTCGTTCGTGGCGTGGGCGCACGAGTCGATGGGCGGGCTCAACGGGCTGATCAACAACGCGGGCATCCTGCGCGACGGCCTGCTGGTGAAGAAGAACCGCGAGACCGGGGCCGTGGAGAAGCTCACCCGCGCGCAGTGGGACGCGGTGATCGGCGTGAACCTCTCGGGCGCGACCTTCATGGTGCGCGAGGTGGTGGCCAAGATGCTCGAGACGGGCACCCGCCCCGGCGTGGTGGTGAACATGTCGTCGATCGCGCGCTACGGGAACCGCGGCCAGTCGAACTACTCCGCGGCGAAGGCGGCCCTGGCGGCGAACACCCTCACGTGGGCGCGGGAGTTCGGTGGTTATGGGATCCGCGTGGGCGCGATCGCCCCGGGGATGATCGAGACCCCGATGACCCAGGGGATGAACCAGAAGGCGCGCGACGCCCTGGTCGAGCGCGTGCCCGCGGGCCGCATCGGAGACCCCGAGGACATCTGGCGCGGCGTGAAGTTCGTGCTGGAGTGCGACTACTTCACCGGCCGCACCATCGACATCGACGGCGGCCTGTCGATGTGAGCGGAGGGGGCGTGGGCGCTGGGCACCCCGCCCAGGTCCTACCCCTCCCGCGCCTACCTCCTAGGTCCCCCCGGGGGACCTGGTACCCCTCCCACGCCTACCTCGTAGGTCCCCCCGGGGGACCTGGTACCCCTCCCGCGCCTACCTCGTAGGCCCCCGCCGGGGCCCGACTACCCCTCCCGCGCCCACCTCGTAGGTCCCCGCCGGGGCCCGACTACCCCTCCCGCGCCCCCCACTACCCGGTCACCTGCCCGGGTAGGACCAGGCAAACGGCACGAAACACCTTTGCAGAAGGCATTTCGCGCGTTCGGCGAGCCCTGCTGGCGTCGCGCAGCTGACGCGCCCGCCCACCCTCGAAGCCTCTTCCGCCCTCCCCTCGCTCACAGAGACACTGGGGGCCTCCATGGCGAAGACCCGCTACTGGCTCATCAAGAGCGAGCCCTTCAAGTACCCCTGGTCGCAGCTCGTCACTGACGGCAGCACCCGCTGGGACGGCGTGCGCAACTACGAGGCCCGCAACAACCTCCGCGCGATGGCCGTCGGAGACCTCTGCCTCTACTACCACTCCAACGAGGGCAAGGAGGTCGTCGGCATCGCCCGCGTCTCCCGCGCGGCCTACCCCGACCCGAGCAGCGACGAGGACTGGTCCTGCGTCGACGTCGAGCCCGAGCGCGCGTTGCCGACCCCCGTGGGACTCGACGCCATCAAGGGGAGAAAATCCCTCGCGAACATGGCGATGCTCCGGCGCAACCGGCTCTCGGTCACGCCGGTCACCGCGGCGGAGTTCAAGACCATCTTGAAGATGGCCGGCGACGCGGGCTGAGACTGACTGCAGGTCAGTTTTGCCGCTTTGCGCCGTCGTGGCTGTGGGCCTCCACCCCCCGCCCCTCCTCCGTCACCGCTCAGGATTGACCTCATCTCGCTCGCAAGCACACGCGGCTTTTCTCGTCCATTCCAGACGATCCGCGGTAGTGGCGTGATCTGATCGCGCGAACGCGGCGGCTCGTCCGCCGCGGAACGTCGCGG
>JAEYZO010000495.1 GCA_023428035.1 Pseudomonadota bacterium
TCCCCCCTCCACCCCGAACTGCGGGGCCCCGGGCGGCGCCGCCGCTGGGAGCGGCGGGTGAACCTCATCGTGTACCTCTCCGAGGGCTGGCGCGACGCGTGGGGCGGCGACCTGGAGCTGTGGACCGCCGACGGCGCTCGCTGCGCCGCGAGGATCGCCCCGAGGCACAACCGCGCGGTGCTCTTCGAGGCGGGCCCCGGCGCGCTGCACGGCGTCCCAGAGCCCATCGCGTGCCCGCTCGGAACGCTGCGGAAGAACCTGGTGCTCTATTACTTCCGCGAGGCGGGGCGCGAGGTGCCGATCACGCATTTCCGCTACCGGGCGCGGCCCGGGGAGCCCCTTCGCGCGCCGCTGGTGTGGGTCAACAACGCCGCGCTGCGGGTGTACCAGTCGGCCCGGCGACGGCTCGGCGTGACCGACGAGGGCGTGAGCCGCGCCCTGCGCTGGGCGCGCGGAGATCGGTGGCCGTAGCGCTCGACCCCGAGGTGCCGGTGTCCTCGACGATGGTCCCGTACTCCGGCACGCGCGTCGCGGGCCGGGATCACCTACGGAGCTGCGAGCTCGCGACGGTCGGGCTCGCGCGCTTCGCCTGGCGGTACCGCTCCGCGCCGTGCCTCGCTGCCGCTCGCGCGTTAGATCCCCAGCCGCAGCCTCAGCATCCGCGCGAGGATGCGCGCCCCGTCGGGGACGCTCCGCAGCCCGCTCTTTCCGTGCGCGCGCGCGGAGCGGTCGACGGGGACCTCGACCACGCGGCCCCCGGCGCGGTGCACCTGGATCAGCACCTCGGTCTCGATGTCGTAGGTCTTCGCGAGCAGGTCGAGGCCCGCGAGGGCGCTGCGCCGGGCCGCGCGGAAGCCCGCTTGAGAGTCGGTGAAGCGCGTGCCGAAGAGCGCGTTGAGCACCGCGGTGAGCGCGACGTTGCCGCGCTTGTTCACGGGCGTGATGGCTCCGCGGTGAAAGCGCCCGAGGAAGCGCGAGCCCACCACCATCGCCACCTCGGGCCCGAGCGCGTCGAGGAGGGTCGTGACCTCGCGCGGGTCGTCCTGCCCGTCGCCGTCGATGAAGACCACGACGTCGCCGCGCGCCTCGGCGATCCCTCGGCGCAGGGCCGCGCCCTTGCCCTGGTTCACCCCCATGCGAAGCACCCGCGCGCCCGCGGCCTCGGCGCGCGCCGCCGTGTCGTCGGTGGAGCCGTCGTCGACCACCAGCACCTCGGCGAGGTCGGGCGTGTGCGCGCGGCAGCCCTCCACCACGCCCGCGATGGACGGGCCCTCGTTGTGCGCGGCGATCACCACCGAGACCGTCACAGCACCCACCGCGCGTCGAGGTCGGCGTCCTTCCACCGCGCGGCCTGCCACGCGAAGCACGCCGCCCAGGTGTTCTCGTCTCCGCTGTCGGGCTCGTAGCGCAGGCCCCCCGCAGGCCCCATCGACCGCGCGAGGAAGCCCTCGGCCCTCGCGATCGCGCCGGCCCATCTCGCCCGGTCGCGCATCGCCCACAGCCGCATCGCCTGCGCCGTGGCGTCCGTACGCAGCGGCCCCCACGCGCGCTCTCCGTCGTGCCACGCGCGCAGGCCCCCCGAGACGTCTTGCGCGGAGGCCACCCACGCGGCGCCCTCTTCGATGAGCGGGTCGAGGCCCTCGAAGCCCCACGCGCTCGCGCACGCGAGCCCCTCGAGCGCGTAGAGGCTCGCGTGCAGGTAGCTCTCCCTCGCGCCCGCCCGCGTCGGGAAGCGCCCCCCTACGGCGATGGGCGCGATCGCGTCGAGGAGCGCGCCCACCGCGCGACGTCCGAGGTCACCGCCGTCGCGCGCGTCGAGGGAGAGCAGGCCCGCGGCGCACTTCAACAGGTGCGCGCCGTAGCTCACGCTCCAGTGTCCTTCTGGGGCGTCGACGTCTCCGAGCGCCACCTCGCGGCGCGAGAGCATCGCGGCGGCGCGCGCGCCCACGCGCGTCGGGAGCGTCGGGTCGACCGCTCCGCCCGCGCGCTCGTGCGCGAGCATCCCCGCGAGGGCGACGCAGGTGTCGAACACGTACCTCGCTCCGCCGCGGCCCACGTCTCCGTCAGCGCTCAGGTCTCGCGCGAGACGTCTCGCCACGCGGTCGCGCTGTGAGGGGTCTCCCCCCGCGGAGGACATCACCCCGAGCCACAGGCCCGCGGCCTCGGGGTAGGGGTAGCCCGGCCGCGCGGGGTTGCACCAGGAGTACACGGCTCCGTCGTCGCCCACGACCGCGGGCGAGCGCAGCCACCGCGCGAGGCCCTCCGCGTCGAGGCTCACCGCGGGGACCCGATGCGCTCGGCGAGGTCGTCGGCGATGCGCTCGGCCGCTCGGCCGTCGCCGAAGACGTCCACGGGACGTCGCATCTCGTCGTAGGCCGCGGGGCTGTCGAGGAGCGTCGTCACGGCGTCGAAGACCGCCCGCGTCGCGGTGCCCACCACCCGGGCGACCCCCGCGCGCACGGCCTCGACGCGCTCGGTGCGCTCGCGGGTCACGAGGATGGGACGCCCCAGGCACGCGGCCTCCTCCTGCACGCCCCCCGAGTCGGTCACCACCAGCCAGGCCCTCGCGAGGCGCGAGACGAACTCACGGTGCCCCATCGGGTCGAGGAGCGTCGCGCGGGGCAATCCGCCGAGCGCGGCGCGGGGCGCGTCTTGGGCGCTCGGGTGCGGGTGCAGCACGTAGGTGACCTCGACGTCGTCGCGCTCCAGCACGAGCCGGCGCAGGGCCTCGCACACGCCCCGCGCTCCGGCGCCGAAGTTCTCCCGGCGGTGGCAGGTGACCAGCACCTCGCGCCGCGCGGGGACGTCGGCCGTCGCGCGCGCGCCCATGGCGTAGAGGGCGTCGACGACGGTGTTGCCCACCACGCGCACCGACGCGGGGGAGACGCCCTCGGAGAGCAGGGCCTCCCTCGCGCGCTCGGTGGGGGCGTAGTGCGCGGCGGCGAGGCGGTCGACCACGACCCGGTGCACCTCCTCGGGGAAGGGCTGGGCCATGTCTCCCGTGCGCAGCCCGGCCTCGACGTGGCCGAAGGGCACCTGGGCGTAGAACGACGCGAGCGAGGCGCCGAGGGTGGTGCTGGTGTCTCCGTGCACCAGCACGAAGTCGGGGCGCCGCTGCAGCAGGTACCCCTCCACCGCGCCGAGGGTGGCCCCGAGGGTGGCCCCGAGGGGACGTCCGAAGGCGTTGATGTCGACCTTGATCGACGGCTCCAACCCCCACTCGGCGAGGGCGCGGTCGAGCACCTCGCCCTGCTGGGCGACCACGCACAGGTCGACGGAGAAGCGCTCAGGCCGCCGCGAGAGGGCGCGCACGACGGGGGCCATCTTGATGACCTCGGGGCGGGTGCCCACGACCACCGTCACGAAGGAGGGCTGCATCCTCGGCCGCGGCGATCATAGACCATGCCTCACGCGCGACGCGCGACGGCGCGGGTGAGCACGCGCAGGCCGCGGCGGGCGGTCTGGTAGAGGGTCTGCGCGGGGGCGCCGGCGAGGGCGGGGTAGGCCTCGCAGGGGGTGAAGCACCCGCCGCACGCGAGGCGGTCGATGTCCCTGCGGGCGGCGAGGGTCGCGGGGTCGGACCACAGCTCGCGCACGGTGCGCTCGCGGAGGTTCCCCAGCGGTCGGTCGTAGACGTGGCAGGGGTAGAGGTCCCCCTCGGGGGAGATGAAGCACGCGCTGCGGAGCGACTGGCAGGGCACGCCCGAGGGCTCGCCCGAGAGGTAGGCCTCGAGGTTCACGAGGAAGACCAGCTCCATGAGGTCGACCAGCGATCGGGGCGCGCCGCGACGTCGCAGGTGCTCGCGCACGAGCCGGTCGCTGCGCACCGCGGGCAAGGAGGCCAGGGCGGCGTTGTCGAAGAAGTGCGACGAGACCTGGAGCCAGTTCCAGTGCCAGTCGGAGGGCGAGAAGCCCGGCACGAGCTCTCTCAACGCGGCGCCGAGGGCGTCGATGGAGCCCGCGGTGGAGGGCGTGACGGTGGTGCCCGCGTAGACGCCCACGCCGTCGATCGCGCGCAGCGCGCGCAGGGTCTCGATGGCCCGGTCGAAGGAGCCGTCCCTGCCGCGGACCTTGTCGTGCACCTCGCGCGGCCCGTCGACGCTGACGGTGACGATGAGCGCGAGGTCGGGACGTCGCTCTCTCACGCGGCGGCAGGCCTCGACGGCCCGCGCGGTGAACCACCCGTTGGTGGGGAAGTGCAACACGCGCAGCGCGGGCGCGGCGTCGAGCACGGCGTCGAGGAGCGCGAGCGCGTCGCGGCGGAGGAAGACCTCTCCGCCCGTGAGGTCGAGCCAGGTGAGCCGCGGCATCTGCCCGAGGATGGAGCGCAGCTCGTCGGGGCTTAGCTCGTGCGCGGGGGTGACGGCCCACGTGTGGCACATCTCGCAGCGGAGGTTGCAGCGGCGGGTGAGGTCCATGACGACGCGCGTGGGCGTGTCGGGTCGGCGGAACCAGGTCTCGGTCAGCCGCGCGACCAGCGACGGGCTCAACAGGTCGGCCATCGAGGGCGATGGTATCCCTCGCGGCGTGACGGCGTTTGACCCTCCCTCCGCGCGGCGACGATACTCCGCTGCGATGGGTCACGACGTCGCTGCGCGGGGGTCGCGGTGAGCGTCGAGCGGGGGCCCCGCGGCGTCGACGCGGTCGTGCGCGAGCTCTTGAGCCCGCTCCTGCACGCGCGCCCGCGCCCCGGCGGCTGGCGGGTGCTGGGCTGGGACTGCGAGCAGGGCGTGTGCGTCACCGTCGCCCGCGGAGAGTCCGTGGTGATGGTCGAGCTCGAGGCCCTCGACCTCGCGCGCGACTGCTACGCCCGCACGGCGCGCTTCAACGTCTGCGCCCGCGACCGCTTCGGTCGACCCATGGACGCCGACGCCCGACGCGCGGTCGACCAGCTCGTCGCGATGGTGCGCGCGCGCGAGGCCATGCTCCCGCTCGGCGCGCCGCGCCCCGAGCCCACGCGCGGCGCGATGG
>JAEYZO010000015.1 GCA_023428035.1 Pseudomonadota bacterium
TGGGTCGGGTCGACCTGGAGGGGGGTCGCGACGGCCGTCCAGAACTTGGGCTCCAGGGCGCCGAGCGCCACGGCGCGGCCGTCTGGGGTGCGGTAGGTGTTGTAGGGGGCGACGCCTCCGTCGAGGGTGTTGCGCCCGCGCGCCGGGGAGGGCTCCCCCGCGTAGACGCTCCCGAGCGCGAAGGTCGCGAGCGGCAGCGCGCCCTCGCACATCGCGACGTCGACCACGCAGCCCTCGCCCGTTCGCCCTCGGTCGATGAGCGCCGCGAGCACGCCCGCCACGGCCCAGAGGGCCCCGCCGGCGATGTCGGCCATCTGCGCGCCCGACACCGCGGGCGGTCCGTCGTCGGGGCCCGTCACGCCGAGCACGCCGGCGCGCGCGAGGTAGCCGATGTCGTGCCCCGCGCGCTTCGCGAGGGGGCCGTCCTGCCCGAAGCCGGTGATGGCGCAGACGATGAGCCTGGGGTTCGCGGCGAGGAGAGACTCGTGGCCCACGCCGAGGCGGTCGAGCACGCCGGGGCGAAAGCCCTCGACGATGACGTCGTAGGCGCTCGCGAGGCGAAGGAGCACCGCGGGGCCCTCGGGGTGCTTGAGGTCGAGCACCACCGAGCGCTTGTCTCGGTTGATGCACGCGTAGACCGCGCCCTGGGCGCCGCGCATCGGGGGAAAGTGCCGGAGGTAGTCCCCCGGCGCGGGGTCCTCGAGCTTGTCTACTGATGCGCCGAGGTCTGCGAGGCAGAGCGTCGCGAAGGGCCCCGGCAGGAGCCGGGTCATGTCGAGGACGCGCACGCCCTCCAGCGGGCGGCGGGCGTTGATGCGCGGGGCGGCCATGCACCGCGGTCTACCAGCGCGCCCGCTGGAGCGACAACGGCCTTCAGGCCGGCCGCGGGAGGCCCTCGAAGAAGCACACCGTCGCGCCCTGCGGGTCCTGCGTGATCGAGAAGTGCCCGATGGTCGGCACCTCGACGCGCTCCATCAGCACCTTGCCGCCGTTGCGGGTCACGCGGCCGTTGGCCTCGTTGAGGTTGTCGGTGGCGACGTACGTGAGCCAGTGCGCGGGCGCTCCCGGCGGGGGCTCGCTGATCGACGCCGCCATCCGCTCGCCGAAGTTGAACACGGGCATCCCCGCGCCTTCGCCCACGGTCCACCCCACGACGTGGGTGTAGAAGTCCTTCGCGGCGGCCAGGTCGGTGGCGCTCAGGTGCTCCCAGCAGAACTCCCCGGGCGCGGGCATCCCGATGTCGCTCTCCTCGCCCGCGGTGCGGAAGAGCGTGAACACCGCGCCCTGCGGGTCCATCACCACCGTCCAGCGCCCGATCCCCTCCCCGGTCTCGGGCCCGTGGAGGATCTTCGCCCCCTTGGCCTTCGCGCGCTCCGTCGCGGCGTCGACGTCGCTCACCGCCACCATCGAGCCCCAGTGCGGCGGCATCTCCTGCCCCGGCGGGATCGCCATGAGCCCGCCCACGTCCTTCTCCCCCACCTGCAGCAGCGTGTAGGTGAAGCCGTTGCCCATGTCGACGGGCTTGAACCTCCAGCCCGCGACCTCGCCGTAGTACCTCTTCGCGGCCTCGACGTCGGTGGTCATCAGCTCACGCCAGACGAACATCCCCTCGTTCTTCATCGCCATTACCTCCAGCGGGCGCCCCTGTCGCGCCGGTTGCGCCACGACCCGGGTGCCCCCCAGAACGGGCACCTCGTCCGCGGCGCGGTGAACATTCGTCCAGCCCGTCACGAGGGGTCAACAAGGCGACGTCGAATTCACGGAAAGGGCTATCTCGCAGGCGATTCGGCGTAGCGCTCGCGGAGCAGGGCGTCGGCCGCGTCCCTCGCGCAGTGCTCGCAGTAGCCCACGGTCTTCAGGCGCTCGAAGGTGCCCTCGGCGCGGGCGCGGGCGTCGGCCTCGAGGCTCGCCGCGTCAGACAGCAGCCGCAGGAGGTCCTGCGTCGCCTGCACGATCTGCTTCCTCCGCTCCTTGAAGAAGTGATCGCGCAGCGCCGCGAGCTGCTGCGGAAAGATCTGCCCGTAGGGCACCTTCTCGCCCGGGTGGTCGAGGGCCCACGCCGCGAGCCGCGACATCACGTTCCGCCGCACCTCGTCGGCCGACCCGCTCATGCCGATGAGCTTCTCGACCTCGCGCAGCATGGCCTCGTCGGCGGGCTCGTCCTTGCGCGACACCCGGTTGTGGATCTTCTCGCCCTTCAGCCACGCCGACACGTGCGTGACGTAGCGCTCGAAGGACTCCACGTAGCGCGCCTCGTCGACGAGCCCCGTCGCGTCGCGCACCTCGCCCTCGACCTCGTCGAGGAGCCTCACCCTCAGCGACTTCAAGAAGCCCCGGGCGTCGTGGTAGCCGCCCGCGACGGTCTCCATCCGCAGCCACTCGAACTCGCTCTTGCGCCCCGAGAGCTCGCCCAGCCGGTCGAGCACCGCGAAGGGCGAGAGGCACTTGAACTCCGGCGCGTGCGCCGCGTCGAGGATCACCCCACGGATCTCCCGCGGCGAGGCGCCCACCCGGCCCTCGTACATGGTCTGCGACTCGCCCTCGCGCCAGAGCGACTCGATGCCGGCCTTGAGGTCCTTGGCCTGCTCGTCGTTGTAGCGCTGCGGCACGGCGCCCGACGCGAGGAGCTCGGCCTTCTCCATCGGCGTGAGGTCGCCCACCAGCGACGCGAGCGCGCGGGGGAGACGGTCCGCCGCGGGCTTTCGCAGCCGCGAGAGGACGGCGAAGATCGCGGCCATCTCGACGGCGTGCGGCGCGACGTGGCGGTCGATGCCGGGCAGCGCCTGGCGGTCGTAGATGCGAGCCTCGTCCTTCCAGTCGAGGAGGTAGGGCGCGCGGGCGAGCTCGAGGCGACCCCGGAACGAGGGGTACTCCGGGTGCTCGCGGAAGGCGTCGAGGTGCGCCTCGTTCGAGCTGCCGATGAGCACGACGTTGGGCGCGAGGTTCGAGGTCGTGAGCGCGACTTCTCCGCTCTCGATCATCAGGAGGAGGTACTTCCACGCGTCGAGGGGGCGCTTGAGGAGGTCGCTGTACTCCAGCGCTCCTCCCGCGGCGTCGACGAGCTCGCCGAAGGGCTCGAAGAGGGTGGTGTTCTGCAGCGTGGGCGGCAGCGCAGAGAGCGAGCGCGGGGCCGTGACCTGCCGCTCCCGCGCGTCGACGGCCATCTGCGGGCCGAGGGTGACCGCGCCCTGGCGGTAGCGCCGCGAGACGTACCAGCGCTCGACCTGCACGTGCGCGAGCACCTTCGAGAGGTCTCCGCGGTACGCGCTCAGGAGCGACTGGAAGACCATCTGGCACTTGTGGCAGAGCCCGCCGCGGGTGAGGAGCGTCGGCGCGGGCTCTCTGCCCCCGGCGAAGGCGCGGTCGACGATGGGGTCGCGCACGCTCGACGGCAGGAGCAGCATCGGGTGGTCGCGCACCTCGCAGAGGAGCCGCGCGTCGATGGACCCCTCGTCGAGGTGGGCGTAACTCTCGCCGGGCCGGGGGCCGTCGTCTTCGCGCGCGCCGAAGCCGAAGCCGATGCGCCCCGCCTCGGTGCTCCTCGCGCGAGGGAACACCCAGTGGAAGCGGTAGAGCGCCCCCGCGTCTTGCTGGGAGTAGTCCTCCATGGCGCGGAGCACGCAGCCCGCGAGGGTGCTCTTGGCGCTGCCGTTGGGGCCGTGCAGGAGGATCAAGCGGTTGACCGCGCCCTGCCGCGCGAAGTTGGCGACGGCGCGGTAGACCTCGGACTGCAGGAGCTCGTGGCCGACGAGGGCGTCGCGCTGGCCGGCCTCGTCCTCCCAGGGCAGGTCGAAGAGGCGCCAGCGGGTGAAGCGGCCGTAGGGCTTCAGCACGGGCTCGGTGCCGTAGTGGTCGAAGAGGTCGCGCAGGTAGCGCGCGGCGTCGCGGCCGTAGCGCCGGGGGTCTGCGAGGAAGAGCTCGAGGTACTGCTCGAAGCTCAGCACCCGGCGCGCGCCGGCGAAGCGCTCGCGCTCCGCGTCGAGGAGCGCGCGCACCTCGTCGAGTGACGTTGGCATCGCCGCGGAGACTACAGCGACTCGACGGCGGAGAGCAGGCGCTCGACGCGAGGGCCTCGGCCGTCGAGGCTCACCCGGCGGGTGCTGGGGCCCGTCACGTCGAGGGTGACCAAGAGGGCCCCGGCGGGGATCACCTCGGGGAAGCGCTCGGCCCACTCGACCACGACCACGCCCGCGGCGCCGCGCTCGAAGAGCCCGACCTCGCGGAGCTCGTCGGCGTGCCCGAGGCGGTACAGGTCGGCGTGCAGGAGGGCGACGCGGCCCGAGTGCTCGTTCACCACGGTGAAGGTGGGAGAGGTCACGCGGGTCGTGGGCGGCACGCCGAGGCCGAGGGCGAGGTGCTGGGCGAAGTAGGTCTTTCCCGCGCCGAGGGGGCCCGAGAGCGCGATGACGTCGCCGGGCTGCGCGGCGCGCCCGAGGGCGACCGCGAGGGCGGCCACGCGGCGCCTTCCAGCGGAGACGGTGAGCGGCACCGGGCGATGGTGACCGACGCGCGAGGCGCTGTGAAGACGCGCCTTGACTCCCCCGACCCCTCCCCTAGGATCGCGCCCCCTCCGCGCGGCGGACGGGACCGATGAACCTCCTCATCCTCTCGCGCAAGGCGTCGATCTACTCCACGCGTCGGCTGACCGAGGCCGCGATGGCGCGGGGCCACGCGGTCACGGTGGTCGACCCGCTGGAGTTCTCGCTGGTGGTGACCCGACGTCGGCCGCTCTTGTTCCTGCGCGGGGCCGAGGTCGAGGGCGTCGATCTGGTGATCCCGAGGATCGGGGCTTCGATCACGAGCTACGGGCTCGCGGTGGTGCGGCAGTTCGACATGATGGGGGTGCCGGTGCTGAACAACGCCGTGGCCATCGCGCGCTCCCGCGACAAGCTCCGCGCGATGCAGCTCCTCACGCGAAAGGACATCGACATCCCGACGACGGTGTGCACGAAGACCTCGGCGCACATCGACGCCGCCCTGGCGCTCGTCGGGGGCCCGCCCGCGGTGGTGAAGCTCCACCAGGGCACCCAGGGCATCGGGGTGATGTACGCCGAGACGCGCCACGCGATCGGCTCGATCCTCGAGGCCTTCTGGACGCTCGGGCAGGACCTGATCCTCCAGGAGTTCGTGGCCGAGTCGAAGGGCCGCGACGTGCGGGCCATCGTGGTGGGCCGCAAGGTGGTGGCGGCGATGCGGCGCCGCGCGCAGAAGGGCGAGTTCCGCTCGAACCTGCACCGCGGGGCCGAGCCCGAGGCGGTCCCCGTGGCGTCGCTCGACCCTCGCTACGCGCGCACCGCGGTCGAGGCCTGCAAGGTGATGGGCCTCGAGGTCGCGGGGGTCGACATGCTCGAGACGCGCGGCGGGCCGAAGATCCTCGAGATCAACAGCTCGCCGGGCCTCGAGGGCATCGAGCGCGCGACGAACGAAGACATCGCGGGCCGGGTGATCCGCCACGCCGAGCGCTTCGTGCGGAGGCGTCAAGAGCGCCTGCGCGACCGCGACGTCGACGGCGAGCGGGCGTCTCGGCC
>JAEYZO010000030.1 GCA_023428035.1 Pseudomonadota bacterium
CCCGTGCCCGGCGTCGAGGCCCTCGTGGCGCCGCTCGGGGGGTCCTCGGGGCACGTCGTCGACGACGCCCGCGTCGCGCGCTGGCTCGTGGTGCCGAGGGCGTGACGGTGAGCGAGGCGACGCGCACCGACCCCGGCGCGAGGGAGTCGATCCAGCTCGGCGCCGCCGCGGCGCGCATCGGGCGCCGGGCGAGGGAGGGCGTGGTCGTGCAGACCGAGGTGCACGACCGGCAGCAGCTCGAGCTGCGCTTCAACTACCCCGTGGGCGAGGCGGGGCAGTGGCGCTACCGCGTCGACACGTACTTCTTCGTCCCCCGCAACATCGGGCTCAACCGCGCGAACTACGCCCGGGAGCAGTTCTACCTCGACTTCACGGCCTTCGTGCGCGTCGACGCGCTGCCCCTGCCGCTCAACGAGCTGGCCGACCCGACCAACCCCGCGTCGCCGCTGCGGCGCTTCGTGGCCTCGCTCGAGGGGCTGCGCACCCGGCCGCGGCCTCCCTCGACGGCGTCGGCGCGCGTGCACGTGAAGCTCTACGCGAACCTCTTCAGCGCGAGCGTGCGCGCGGAGTGCCGCAGGCTCGAGAAGCGCTTCGCCCGTCGGACGAAATCGGAGCTCCGGGGCTCGATGAGGCCCGCGGCCTCGGGTCGGCCGTCGGCCGCGCCGGTCGATCAGGGCTTCGACCGCGAGCTCGACGCGGCGCTGGCGCGCATCAGGGGCGCGCTGTCGGCGTGGCGCAAGGCACGAGCGGCGTGGTGGCCCTACGAGCGCATCTGCCACGCGTCGCTGCCCGAGGCGATGCGCTCGGCGGACGAGTACATGTCCCTGGCGGTGGAGGAGCGCCTCGCGCAGCTCTCTCGCGCGCTGGGCGCGACCGCGGGGGCCTTCGACGGCACCGGCGCGGTGCAGCGCGTGCGGCTGCGCCTCGCGGAGCTCGCCCGTGAAGAAGCGGCGTACCGCGCGCGCTACGGGTACCTCACGCTCCGCAGGGAGAGCCTCGAGGCGCCGGCGTCGCGCGCGCGGGGCAGGGCGGTCTCGCCGCCCGGGGAGTACTTCACCTACCGCAGCTCGCTCCTGAAGAAGTCCGTGCAGCAGGCGCTCTACCTCGACGTGCGCGGGAGCCGGACCGACACCTTCCTCCGCAACGCGGTGAGCGGGGTGGGCGCGGCGCTCGCGGCGATCTGGGCCCTCGCGACGCAGCTCCCTACGCAGATCGCGGACCTCCCCTCGCAGACCAAGGTGACCTTCTTCGCCGCCGCCGTGCTCGCCTACGTGATGAAAGACCGCATCAAGGCCCTCACGAGCGAGTTCCTCCTCAAGCGCGCCCGGAGCTGGGACCACACCCACTGGATCTCCGGCGCGTCGCTGCCCGACCTCGGCGCCCCCGACTTTCGCGCGCGGAGCTCCGAGGCCGTGAGCTTCGTCTCCCCCGACGAGGTCCCCCCCGAGGTGCGCGCGGTGCGCGTCGAGCGCCGCACCGTCGCCCAGGCCGAGAGTCAGCCCGAGGAGGTCATCCACTACCGCAAGCGCCTCGAGGTCGGCACCCCCGACGGGCCCTCGCCCCTGCCCGAGGGCTACCGCATCCGAGACATCCTCCGGGTGAACGTGCGGCACTTCCTCACGCGCCTCGACGACCCCCTCGACGCCGCCGACTGGTTCGACCCCGCGACGGGCCGCTTCGAGCGAGCGCCCCTGCCGAAGGTCTACCACCTCAACGTCGTCGTCCGCGTGCGCCGCGAGGGCGCGACGGGCCCCGCCGAGGAGCGCTGGGCGCACCTCCGCGTGGTGCTCGACAAGCAGGGCATCGTGCGCGCCGAGGAGGTCCGCGCCCCCGGCAACCGCGAGCGCGCGCCCTCGTCAGCGTGAGGCCTCGGGCGACACCTGTCCCTGCGCGCCCGGCACGTACCGAGCGATGTGCACCTCCACCCGCCGGTTGAGCGCGCGGTTCATGGCGGTGCTGTTCGACACCATCGGCCGGTCGGGCCCGTAGCCGTTCGCCACCACCCGCGCCGCGTCGACGCCGTGGTCGATCAGGTACTGGCGCACCGCGCCCGCGCGGCGCCGCGACAGGTCGAGGTTGTCCTCGCGCCGGCCGCGGTCGTCGGTGTGGCCCTGCACGTCGACCTGCGCGATCTCGGCGTGCACCCGCAGGATGTTGGCCAGCGAGTCTAGGATCTCGAAGCTCCGCCGCCCCACGATGCGGTCGCTCGCCGACGCGAAGGTGATCGGGTCCCCAAGCAGCCGGATGACCCCATCGGAGATGTCGACCAGGGGCCTCGCCTCACGCTCGGGGCAGCCGTCCTCGTCGTCGACGCCGTTGAAGGTCTCAGCCTCGGCGGGGCAGCGGTCGCGAGAGTCGGTGAAGCCGTCCCGGTCACGGTCGGGCTCGGGGCAGCCCGGCCGCGCGGGGTCGACGAAGGGCCCGTGGTGCCTCCGGGGGCACGCGTCGGCGGAGTTGTAGACCTCGTCGCCGTCGTCGTCGCCGTCGGGGCAGCCCGGCCGCGTCGCGTCGGCGTGCTCCCCCGACGGGGTGGTGACGCAGCGGTCGGCGGGGTCGAGCACGCCGTCACCATCGCTGTCCGGGGTCGCGCACCCCGGTCGAAGCGCGTCGGGGTGCTCCCCCG
>JAEYZO010000068.1 GCA_023428035.1 Pseudomonadota bacterium
CGGCGGCGGCTCCACCGACGACGCCTGTCCGGGGGTCGTGGTCGTACTGGTCGCGGCGCGTCGCCTTCGCGACGCGCTCTCAACCCTCAACCCGTGACGGGGACGGGCGGCGCCCCCTTGGCGGCCACCTCGTGCCAGACGCCCCTCACCCGGCGCTGGTGGGGGTAGTAGTCGGCCTTGTAGTTGAGGTGGTCGCAGGCCTCGACGTAGAGCCCGAGGTAGTACCACTCGATGCCGAGAGAGGCGCAGAGCTCGATCTCCTTGAGCACGGAGTAGACGCCCAGGGAGCGCCAGGCCTCGTCGGGGTCGAAGAAGTGATAGACCGACGACATCCCCTCGCGGCCGATGTCGAGGATGCTCACCCCGACGAGGGTGTCGCCGGCGAGGTAGCGCAGCTCCCAGGTGTCGACGCAGGTCTCGACGAGGAAGAAGCGGTAGTCGTTCTCGGTGGCGGGCTCGCGGCGGAGGGACAAGCCCCGCTCGCGGGAGTGGCGGTTGTAGAGCTCGACGTGGCGCGGGGTGACCGAGGGGCGCGCGCGCTCGACGCGCAGGCCGCCGTCGTTCTTCTTCAAGGCGCGGCGCTGCGAGCGCGACGGGGTGAACCTCGGGACGTGCACGCGGATCGCTTCACAGGCGGTGCAGCCCGGGCACGAGGGGCGGTAGAGCAGCGGGCCCGAGCGGCGGTCGCCCTCGGAGAGGAGCCGGTCGAAGGTGTCGGGGGAGAGCCGAGCCGTGGGCATGCGCAGCGGCAGGCGCATGGTCTGCCCAGGGAGGTAGGGGCAGGGCTCGGGGTCGTCGGAGACCAGGAGGAACCGGACCGGCGACTTCACGGCGACGCAGAGCCTACGACATCGCCCGGGAGAGACAACGTGGCCGAGGCTACGAAAAGTCCTTCTCGGCGCGCTCCTGGTCTTCTTTGCACTTGATGCAGAGGGTGGTCTCGGGGCGGGCCTCGAGGCGCTTCACCGAGATCTCCTCGCCGCACTCCTCGCAGAGGCCGAACTCGCCGCGGTCGATCTTCTGCAGCGCGCGGTCGATCTTCTCGAGGAAGGACTTCTCGCGCCCCCGAAGGCGGAACTGGAACGACTGCAGGTACTCGCTCGACGCGAGGTCCATCTCGTCGGGCAGGTCGTTGGCGTCGAGGGCCATGTCCTCGGCGAGGGTGCTCTGCGCGTTCGCGATGATCTGCGCGCGCTTCTCGTCGAGCATGGTGCGGAACCGGCCGAGGTCTGCCTTGGTGAGCGGCATGCGAGGGGTACCCCTTTCTTCAGAAGGCGGGGGAGTGTCGACACCGGCCCTCACGGTGTCAAGCGCCGTGTGCGCCGCGCGCTCAGCCCGCCGGCTTCTTCGCCAGGAGCGCCTTGCGGTAGAGGTTCGACACCGAGCGCATCACCACCGCGCGCGGGCTCAATTGCATCACCAGGGCGTTCACCCGGTTGAGCGCGCCGGGCACCACCAGCGGGCGGCGCGCGACCATGCCCCGCACCGCGTAGCGGGCGCAGACGTCGGCGTTCATGATCCCGAGGTCGCCCTTCTTGAAGGCCCCGCCCATGTGGTCGAGCATCTCCGTCGCGATGCCCCCGGGGGCGAAGACCGTGACGCTCACGCCGGTGCCCTTGAGCTCCTCCGAGAGCGCGACGCCGTAGTGCGTCACCAGAGACTTCGTCGCGCCGTAGAGGGCCTGGTACGGGAAGGGCGCGAAGGCCGTGAGGCTCGTCACCATCATCACCGCGCCGCCGCCCTGCTCGCGGAAGTGGTTGGTGAAGCGCAGCGCGAGCTGCACCACCGCGTCGACGTTGGTGCGCAAGAGGGCCTCGGCGTCGGCCCAGCTCTGCTCGATCCCGTGGCCGAACCAGGTCACCCCCGCGTTGAGCACCGCGGCGTAGACGGGCCGCGCCGTCACCGCGGCCTCGTAGAGCCTGCCCACGTCGTCGGGGCGCGACAGGTCCGTCGGCGCGCACTCCACCGAGACGCCGTAGTCCGCCGTGAGCTCCGCCGCGAGGGCCTCGAGCCGATCGCGACGTCGCGCCGCCAGGATCAGGTTGGCGCCGTGGTCCTTCGCGAGGTGCCTCGCGAGCTCGGTGCCCAATCCCGCCGAGGCGCCCGTGACGAGCACCCACTTCCCTCGGAGCTGCAACGGCTGCATGGCGGGCCGTCTACCACCCACAGCCCGACGGAATCCACCTCCCCCCCCTCGCGGGCAGCACACCGTGACACACCGCGCGCCCCGCGCCCTGCGGCCTCGCGGCCCCGCGCCCCCGTCGTCCCGCGACGTCCCGCGTGGCCCCGGCGTTGCTCCCTCGCCGCCGCCCCAGCACGGGAGCATCACCCATGAAGCAACGCCTCGCCCTCGCCCTCGCGTCTCTCCTCTCCGCGTGCGGAGGCGCCACCCCCTCGACGCCCTCCCCCGACGCCTCGGTCACCGACGTCGCAACACCCGACGTCGACGATGCCCCTCCCGTCGACGCGCCCGCCGTCGACGTCCCCGTCATCGACGTCCCCGTCATCGACGTCCCCGCCGTCGATGTACCCGTTGTTGACGTACCTGCGCCCTCGCGCTGCGCCGAGGGAGAGGCCTGCGACGGCTTCACCGACGACGCCGGGCTGTGCCCCACGCGCTGCGTGACCGTGCGCGACGGGCTCCGCTGCGCGGGCGCCACCCGCGCGGGCCTGTGCCACGGAGAGGCCCCCGTCGAGACCCGCGCCCGCACCGAGGGCCCGTGGGCCCGCGAGCCCGTGTCGATCCCCTCGGAGGTGACCGCGGGAGAGACCCGCGAGCTCGTCTTCGACGTGCGCAACGTGAGCGAGGTCGCGCGGCCCCTTCGCTTCGAGGTCGAGACCACGCCCTGGTGGACGCTCGCGTCGACGGAGCCCCCCTCGGGGGAGGTGAGCTCCGTCGCGCCGGGAGAGGCCGTGAGGGTCACGCTCCGCGTGCGCTTCACCGAGCCCACCATCCTCGACGTCGCGAGGTGGGTCGGCGCGTGGGTGCGCCTCCCCGAGGTCGAGGGCCGCGGGGGCTGGCCCTTGATCGTCCCGGTGCGCTACCCCGAGGGCGAGGGGGCGCGCTGCGGCGAGCGGTGGTTCCCGGAGTTCCGCGCGGGGGAGTCGGGCAACTACGGCGAGGCGGCTTGCTGCGACGGGGTCTTCTACCCGGGGGCGACCTGCTGCGTCGCGAGCGACTGCCCAGGCGAGGGCCGCTGCGCCGACGGGCGCTGCGTGAGCGCTTCCACCGGGGTGTCGTGGTCGGCCACTCCCCTCGCGGGGCCGCAGCGCGTGCTGGTGGCCTTCGTCGACGACGACCGCGCTCCGAGCGAAGACCCTTGCGCAGACCGCTCCGCGGCGCTGCGCGACGAGCTCAGGCTCGACGACATCGAGCGCTGGTACTCCGACGCCGCCCGCGCGCGCGTCGGTCGCGCCACCACCGCGTGGCGGTGGACCGTGCTCGCGGGGCTGCGCAGCGCCGACCTCGGCCTGCCCGACGGGCGCTTCACGCAAGAGGACCTGCACGACCGCGCCGAGGCCTACCTCCGCGAGCGGGGCTGCCTCACGGGCTTCGACGACGACTACGACCGGACGGTGGTGGTCGCGCCCCGCGTCGACCTCGGGCCCTACGCGGGGAGGGTCTTCCGCACGCAGCGGGTCGCGCAGAACCACTGGTCGGCGCCGCTCGCGGCGCACGAGCTCGGGCACACCTTCGGCGCCACCGACCGCTACGTCACCCTCGGCGGAGACCTCCAGTGGGCGGGCACGCTGATGACCCGCTACGTCGACGCGCTGCGGCCCGAGGTGCGCGACGACGTCCTCTGGGCCGAGGTGGGGCTCGGCGACAACGACCGCGACGGGGTGATCGACCTGCACCAGACCGCGGTCGCGCCCGACCACCTCGGCGTAGGGGCGCTCACCGCGAGCGTCTTTCCAGACCGGCGCACGCTGCTGATCCGCCTCGACCTCGACGTACGACAGGGCGGGCGCTCGCGGAGGGCCTTTCCGCAGAGGGCGGCGATCTCGCTCGTGGGCACCGGCGCGCGGGTGAGCTTTCACCGCTGGGAGGTGATCTCCTACGGCGGCGTGTGGGAGGCCTACCTCTTCGCGCCGAGGGACATCCCCGACGCCGTCTACGACGCCATCGTGCGCGACGGCCGCGCCACCGTGCGCGTCGAGGCCGCGCTGCGCTCCACCCGCGACGACTTCTCCCGCGCGGCGCTCACCCTCGACGAGACCCGAGAGGTGACCCTCAGCCCGCGCGCGATGGCCCTCAGCGCGCCTCGCCCGCGCGCGCCGGCGCCCCACGACGGCTGCGGGGAGTGACCGTCACCGTCGCCCGCTCTCCTGCGCCGCGGCCTTCACCATCGCCGCGCGAGACTGCACCGACGCGTCGCGGGAGAGCTCGCGCACCGTGGCCGGGAGGCGCCAGGTCCAGTTCTGCGCGCCCACCGTCGCGGGCACGTTCACCCGGTCGTCGACGCCGAGGATGTCCTGCATGAGGAGCAGGGTGAGCTCCGAGCGAGCGCCCATGAGAAGGGCCGTCAGCGCCGAGTGCACCTCGGGGGTGAACCTCTCGCCCAGCGCTTCGATGCCCCCCCGCGCGCGCATCGCCGGGAGCGCGCACACCGCCTCGCGCTCCCAGCGCTCGCGGGATCTCCACCACGCCGAGACGGGGTCGGTGTCGTGGGTGCCGAAGCAGGCCACGCTCCTCACGGGGTAGTCGTCGGGGTCGCGGAAGACCTCGCCGTCGCGCTCCCAGATCAGGACCTTGTAGCCGGGCACGTCGAGCCTCGCGAGGGAGGGCCGCACGTAGTCAGGGATGTCTCCGAGGTCTTCGGCCACGAGGTCGGCGCCGTGGTCCCTCGCGGCGTCGCGCATGGCCGCGACGACCTCCTCGCCGTGCGCGAGCTGCGCCTCGGGCGTGGGCGGGTCGAACTCCCCCGGGGCGAGCCTGCCGTCAGGGCCGCGCAGCCGCGACGCGGGCCGCTGGTAGGTGCGGTAGAAGCCCACCAGGTGGTCGATGCGAAAGCGGTCGTACATCCACCCCGCGTAGCGCGCGCGGCGGCGCAGCCAACGGAAGCCGTCGCGCCGCATCGCCGCCCAGTCGTAGGGAGGCAGCCCCCACTCCTGGCCCTCGTCGTTGAACTGGTCGGGGGGAGCGCCCACCGAGGCGTCGGCCTTGAACTCCCCGCGGCGCGACCAGAGGTCGGCGCTGTCTCGGCCCACCATGAAGGGCAGGTCGCCCATCACCTCGACCCCCGACGCGCGGAGCCGCTGCCTCGCGTCGGCCCACTGCTCGTGGGCGACCCACTGCGCGTACTGGTACCGCTGAACGGCGTCGCCGTGCGCCGCCCAGGCGTGCTCCAGCGCGCGCGCCGCGCGGTCGCGGAAGGGCGCGGGCCAGTGCCACCAGGGCTGCCCGTCGAAGAGGTCACGCAGCGCGCGGAAGAGGACGTAGGGCGCGAGCCACTCGGCGTGGTCGCGGCAGAAGCGGCGGTAGCGCGCCGCGCGCTCGGTGCCGCGGTCGAGGTGCTGCGCGCGAAAGCTCCGCCACGCCGCGGTGAGGGCGCGGGACTTCACCGCGCGCACCCGGGCGTAGTCGACCCGCTCGCTGCGCCGCACGCCCGCGAGGGACTGCGACGCGTCGTCGCCGAGGGCAAAGGGCAGGACGCTCTCGGGGAGGTCTTCGACCTCTCCCCAGCCGATGTAGATCGGGTCGATGCCGAAGGCGCTCAGCGCGCCGTAGGGCGAGGTCTCGCCCGCGCCGAGCTCCCCCAGCGGGAGGAGCTGGACGAGCGAGAGCCCCGCGGAGCGCGCCCACAGGCCGAACTCCGGAAGGTCGGTGATCTCGCCGACGCCCCAGGAGCGCTCGGTGCGGAGCGAGAAGAGTGGAACCGTCACCCCCGCCGCGCGGCGCGGCGGTCGAAGGGTCGTCGGGTCGGCCATACGCCCTGAGAGGATATTGGCGAGCGCCGCGTCGCCGCGAGGACTTTCGGCGCGCCCTCAGTAGTTGATGAACGCGGGCCGGGCGGTGAAGGTGAAGGCCGCGCTGATCTGGGTGCAGTTGCCCTCGGCGTTGGGCGCGAGGTCGGTGTTGGCCCGCACGGCGCGGGTGGCGACCTCGTAGACCGAGGTCTGGATGTTCAGCCCGCCGGCGATCATGGCGATCTCCTCGGCCACGAGGCCGCCGCCGATGACGCCCTCGACGTTGCCCTCCTCCGAGAGCCGCAGGCGCACCCGGGCGTCGTGCACGTTGAGGGTGAAGCGCGCGTCGAGGATCGACACCGGGAGGGTCAGCTCGAAGGGCCCGGCTTCGATCACGCCGTCGCGCACCGCGGCCTCGACGCGGCCCGCGACGGGGCCCGGCGCCGAGGCGAAGGTCATCCCCTGCACGATGCGCTGGTCGGCGCCCACCCGGGGCATCCCCGTGAGGATGCGGAAGGTGACCGCGACGCAGCCGTCGCTGCGCCAGTCGTCGAGGCCCTCGAAGGTGACCCCGAGGAGCACCTGGCCGTTGTTGATGGCCCCCTGCAACAGCGGGTCGATGGCGTTGTTGGTGGCGCCGTCGATGAGTCGAAAGAGGGTGCCTGCCTGGTTGTCGACGCCGCGCCGGCCGTCGGGGTCGGTGAAGTCCCGACGGAAGCAGCTCCCGACGTCCTGGCCGGTGGAGGTGACGCCGTCGAGGTCGAAGCCCGGCGACGTGAGGGTCATGGTGTCGCCGCGCTCGAAGTGCAGGGTGGTCATCACCACCGAGGGCGCCGCGCCGGCGTCGAGGGACCGCTCGCAGCCCGTGGGGCCCGCGGGCGAGCCGTCGCCTCCGCAGCCCGCGAGGGCGAGGCCCGCGGCGAGGGCGAGCGTCGCGAGGCGGTGGGTCACGCGACGATCCCGCCGATGGTGTCGGTCACGCGGCCGGGGCCGACGCCGAAGTCCGCGGCGCGCACGTCCATCGCCTGCATGAGGGTGAGGGTCACGCGGCTCGCGTTCTCGCCCCGGGACTTGTAGTGGATCCCCTGCCGGAGCACTCCGTTGCAGCCCCCCGCGATGAGGATGGGGTAGTTCTCCAGCAGGTGCGCCTTCGCGTAGGAGGTGTCGCTGGTGCCCACCACCGCGCAGTGGTCGAGCAGCGTGCCGTCGCCCTCGCGCACGCCGCGCAGCGCCGACACGAAGTACGCGAAGTCGTGCATGATGAGCCGGGTGATGGCGGCGACCTGGGGCTGCTCGCCGGGCTCGTCGTGGGTGAGCTGGTGGTGCCCCGAGGGCGCGCCGTCGAAGAGCAGGTTGCTCACGGGCTGCGAGTACGCGAAGAAGAACACCCGGGTCTGGTCGCAGGCGAGGGCCATCGCGACGAGGTCGCTCATCACCCGCGAGACCTCGCGCATCTGGGGGCGGCCGTTCACGTCGGGGTACTCGGCCATGGGCTCGGCGGGGCGCATGCACGCCGCGAGGTTGGGCGGGTCGGCCTCGAGCCTCTGGATGCGCTGCTCCAGCCCGCGCACGCCCTCGAGGTGCTGGTCGAGGCGCACGCGGTCGGCCGCGCCGAGGCGGTCGCGCAGGCGCGCGGCCTGGCCGCCCACGGCGTCGAGC
>JAEYZO010000080.1 GCA_023428035.1 Pseudomonadota bacterium
CTCCGGGGGAGGCCACGGGGTCTCGCGCGCGACGGGGCGCGGAGGGGTGGGTCGCCCGAAGGTGACGAAGTCTTCTGCGTCGTCGTCCTGGCGTGAGCTCGCGGGGGGAGGGTCGGTGGGGATGACCTCCCGCGGCGCGCGCGCGACGACCTCTTCGTTGAACGAAGGGCGAGACCCGCGCACGGGGACCTCCTCGCTGAACGAAGGCCGAGACCCGCGCACGGGGATCTCCTCCACGCCGCGAGGCGTCGACGGGCGCGACGGGCGCGACGCGATCTCGTCCTTCAGCGAGGGCTTCGTTGGTCGCTGCGGAGGGCGCAGCGCCTCTTCGCTCACGGGGGCGGCCCGCTCTCGCTGCGGGCGGCCCAGCACCTCCTCGCTCACGGGGGCGGCCCGCTCTCGCTGCGGGCGCCGCACCACCTCGGGCATCGGGGGGCGCGAGGGGCGCGTGCCGGGCGCCTCGTCGTGGAGCGGGTCTCGCTGCGGGCGCTGCGGGCGCACCACCACCTCCTCGACCACGACGGGTCGCGGAGGCCGCGAGGCGACCTCTTCGCGCACGTTGAGCCGGGCGAGGTTGGCCGGTCGCCCGGGGCGCTCTTCGTCTTCGTGGCTCACGGGGCGCTCGCGGCGTGGGAGGGGAGCCGGGCCTCGAAGGTGTCTTTCTTCTCGGCGCGGGCGTAGGCGGTCTCGGCGCTGATGAGGCCCGAGTCGAGGAGGTCTTCGAGGGCCTGGTCGAGGGTCTGCATCCCCGCGGCGCGGGAGATCTGCATGAGGCTCGGGAGCTGGTAGGTCTTCGAGTCGCGGATCAGCGTGCCGACGTTCATCGTGCCCTTGAGCACCTCGTAGACGGCCACGCGGCCCTTGCCGTCGGCGCGCGGCGCGAGGCTCTGCGACACGACGTACTTCAGGCTCTCGGCGAGGCCCATGCGCACCTGCGCCTGCTCGTCGGGGGGAAAGCTCTCGATGAGCCGGTCGACCGTCGCGACGGCGCTGGTGGTGTGCAGCGTCGCGATCACCAGGTGCCCGGTCTCGGCGGCCATGAGGGCCATGCGGATGGTCTCGGTGTCGCGCATCTCGCCCACCATGATGACGTCGGGGTCCTCTCGGAGGGCGGCGCGCAGGGCGCGGGCGAAGCTCTGGGTGTGGCTCCCCACCTCGCGCTGGTTCACCAGTGAGTTCTTCACCGGGTGCATGAACTCGATGGGGTCTTCGAGGGTGATGACGTGGTCGCTCTTCGACTCGTTGATGAGGTTGATGATCGCCGCGAGGGTGGTGCTCTTGCCCCCGCCCGCGGGCCCCGACACCAGGATCAACCCCTGGTGGTAGTCGAGGAGCTCGGTGAGCTGACCTGGCAGGCGCAGCTCGGCGAAGGTCGGCGGCAGGTTGGGGATGCACCGGAACGACGCGCACACCCCCCGGCGCTGCACGAAGGCGTTGGCCCGGTAGCGCCCCACCCCGGGGATCGCGTGGCAGAAGTCCACCTCGCCCGCGGCGTCGAAGATGGCCCTGCGCGAGGGGTCGAGGATCTCTTCGACCATCGCTCGGGCGCGCTCCTCGGTGATGGCCTCGCCCTCGGCGCGCACCATCTTGCCGTTGAGCCTGAAGAAGGGCGCCTCGCCCACGGTGAGCTGGATGTCCGACGCGCCCTTCTCCCTCGCCTGCGCGAGGAGCCGGTCGAGGGGGCGGTCGAGGTCGCGGCTCGACACCGACGAGGTCGCCCGCTCCATCTCGGGGGTGAGCTTGCCCATCTCGCGCATGAGCTCCACCGCGCGGGTGCGGACCTCCTGCGAGGGGTCTGAGCTCGTCACCTTCTGGAGCAGCGCCGCGAGCCGAGGGTCCCGCGTACGCGCGCAGGCCTGCAGCACCTCCAGGCGCACCTCGGGTCGGTCGTCCTTCAAGAGCCCCGTGAGGGCCTTGAGCGCGGGCTCTCCTCCCACGTTGCCGAGCGCGTCGATGGCGGCCCAGCGGGTGTCTTGATCGTCGAGGGCCTTCACCAGGGCGGGCACCACCCGCGGGTCCTTGAGCTTGCCGAGCGACTCGCACGCGGTGACCCGCAGCCACCAGTCGGGGTCGTCGAGGAGCTTCATCACCGGCCCGACGAGCCTCGGGTCGTCGAAGTGCTCGCACAGCACGAGCGCCTGCATCCGCACCTCCTCGTCGGGGTGCTCCAGCAATTGCACCGCGGGGCGCAGGGCCTCGTCGCCGAAGGTCTGCAGGGTGTTCAGGATCCGCGTGCGGAGCCACCCCACCAGGCCCCGGGAGTGGAGCAGCACCTCCTGCACGACCTCCTTCGGGTCGCCCGTGAGGAACAAGAGCTCCGCCCCGGCGCGGCGCAGCCCGTCGTCGCCCTCGGCGAGGAGCTTCAGGAACCTCGGCCGCAGCGAGGCCCCCCGCCGCCGCGCGACGTCCCTCACCGCGGCGATGCAGTGCGAGCGCACCGCGGCGTTGTCTTGCGTGAAGCGCTCCAGCAGGAGGTCGAGGGCGTCGTCGTCGAGGGCGTCGCCCAGGGAGGCGAGCAGCTCCACCGCGCGCTCGCGCAGGCGGTCGTCGTTGGAGCGCGCGGTCTCCATCAAGACGGGCCGCGCCGCCGCCGCGCCGCCGCGGTCTGACACGACGCGGTTGAGCGCCGCCACGCGGATCGCGTCGGGGGCCTCCTTCAGCGCGCGCTCGACGAAGCCGCCGCGCACCTCCGCCGGGAGCTCGATGGCGATCTCCCAGCCCTGGCGCTGCTTGAGCGACGAGGGGTCTTTGAGCAGGGAGTCCACCGCGGGGGCGACGAGCTCGGGGCGCACGCGGGTGAGCACGCGCATCGCGAAGGCCCGCGCCGCGGTGCCCTTCGACTGCATCTCCGCGAGCAGCGCCGCGACCGAGCGCGCGTCGGCGCGGGCCGTGAAGATCGGGGCGACGTTCTGGCGCACCACGGCGTCGGAGACGAAGAGCAGGGGCACGAGGTCCGCGGCGCGTAGCCCGCTCTCCTCCCGGAGCGCGGACAGCACCAGCATCTTCTCGTCGTCGGTGGACCACTCCGCGCGGAGTGCCTTCTGGAGCGCCGAACGATTGCCGAAGAGAGCCATCGACTCCGTGGCCCGTCACCGCTCCAGCTCGCCGCGGTCGACCCGCCGCGGGCCGAGGGCCACGGGCCGCCCATCATGCAAGGCTCCGCGCCCGCAGGGAACCCCGTCCCGCTAGATCAAGGTCTCCCGGGTCGTCCTCGCCCCCACGATCGGGATCTCCGCGACCATCACGGCTCCGGGCCTCCCGTCGGCGCGGTCGGCCACGCGCATGGTCCCCCCCGCCGCCTCGACGATGGCCTGGGAGGTCGGCAGCCCGAGCCCCGTGCCCTCCCCCGCGGGCTTCGTCGTGAAGAAGGGCTCGAAGACCCGCTCCCTCACCTCAGGGGGGATCCCCGGCCCGTCGTCCTCCACCTCGACGGCCACCGCGCGGTCGTCGAGGGCGCGCGCCCGCAGCGTGATGCTCCCCTCGCTCCGCCCCGCGCCCCTCAGCGCGTCGGCTGCGTTGAGCGCCAGGTTCAAGATCACCTGCACCAGCCGGTCGGTGCTCAGCGTCACCGGCGCGAGGCCCTCGGCCACGTCGACGGCGATCTTCACGTCCCTCAAGGTCTTCTGCGGCCGAAGGAGCCTCACCACCTGCTCGATGGCCTCGCCCGCCTCGCCCTGCGGCTGCGCGGGCGTGCCGTCCATCGCGGGCGGCGACTGCGAGCTCGGCGGCGCCACCCGGGCGTAGTCCAGCAGCTCCCGCACCGTGCGGTGGATCCGCTGCGCCTCCTGCCCGACCCGCGCGGCGAACTCCCTCGTCTCGTCCTCGTCGAGCCCGCCCTCGACCATGACGTCGCTGAGCCCCACGATCGCCGCGAGGGGGTTGCCCACCTCGTGCGCGATGCCCGCCGCGAGGCGGCCCACCACCGCGAGGCGCTCGTTCCTCACCGACTGCTCCTTCGCCCTCCGCAGCTCGCGGGTGGTGCGCTCCAGCTCCTTCACCCTCGCCTCGAGCTCGGCCTCGCGCTCGGTGAGCGATCGCTCCCTCGCCCCGAGCTGCTCGGTCATCCGGTTGAAGGCCGACGCCGCGCGCACCACCTCGGCCGCCCCGCGCTCCTCGGCCACGACGTCTCTGCGGCCCGCGGCGACGCGCTCCGCCGCGCGGGTGAGCCCCTCGACGGGGCGCACGATGAAGCGCGTGAGGAGGAGGTACACCACGATCAGCGCGAGGAGCCCCGACGAGGCCGTGTAGAGCAGCATCAGGGTCGGCACGTTGCGCTCGAGGGGCCCCGGCGTGAGCGAGGTCTCGGCCACGAAGATCCCCCGCGAGGGGAGGAGCACCACCACCGAGAGGAACTCCGCGCTCTCGGAGACGCGGTCGTGCGGCGGCGGGTGCCGAGACACCGAGAGGTGCAACACCCCCGCGCGCGCGAGGGGCTGCCCCCGGTGGTCGTAGAGCGCGACGCCCGAGAGCCCAGCGTCGCCCACCGATTGCCGCAGGAGCTCGGGCACCCGCGCGGGAGGCGTGAGGTTCACCTCCCCCGCGATGGTGCGGGCGAGGGTCAGGCCGAGACGTCTCCTCGCGAGGCGGCCCGGGGTCACCGTCAACGGGTGGATCGCGAGGAGCGCGAGCGCCGCGGCCAGCACCAGCACGGCGGTCAGGGCCAGGGCCATCTGCGCGCGCATTCCGAGCGAGGCGCGGCTCACCCGGGGCGCTCCCCGGGCCTCTCTCCGAGGCGCGCCGTCGCGC
>JAEYZO010000107.1 GCA_023428035.1 Pseudomonadota bacterium
AGAGGGCGCCCACCGCGACCTGCGCGAGCACCACGCGGCGCAGCGACGGTCGACCCGACGGGGAGCGACCCCACTCGCCGCCCGCGGGGCCGAGGGCCTCACGCGCGGCCACGTCGTCGATGGCCGAGAGCGACCGCAACCACGCCACGAGCCTCGCCTCGTGAGAGGCCACGCCGCGCCGCGAGAGGAGCTCGTTGAGGTCGTCGCAGAGGGCGCCCGTGGAGCCGTAGCGGTGGCTCGGGCGCTTCTCGAGGCAGCGCGCGAGCACGCGCTCCAGCGTGGCGGGCACGCCGGGGCGGAGCCTCCCCGCGGGGGCGTAGCGGTCGAGGCGGATCTTCTGCATCACCGTGCGGCCGGGGTCCTCCTCGAAGGGCCGACGGCCCGTGAGGAGCTCGTAGAGCACGATCCCGAAGGCGAAGATGTCGCTGCGAAAATCGAGTCGGTCCCCGAGCACCTGCTCGGGCGACATGTACGCCGGCGTGCCCACCACGCCGAGGCCCGCGTCGGGCTCGTCGACCACCTCGGCGAGGCCGAAGTCCGCGAGCTTCACCTCGCCCCTGCGCGAGACCAGCACGTTGCCGGGCTTGAGGTCGCGGTGCAGCACGCCGCGGAGGTGGGCGTACTCCAGCGCGCGGCCGATCTTCAGCGCGACCACCGCGGCGACGTCGGGCGCGAGGGAGCCGCCCTCGCAGCGGCGACGGAGCTCCGCGAGGGTCCAGCCCTCGACGAGCTCCATCACGATGAAGGGCCGGCCGTCGTCGGTGACGCCCGCGTCGTGCACCTGCGGGATGTTCTGGTGCGCGAAGCCCGCGAGCAGCGTCGCCTCGCGGGAGAACCTCCGCCCGAGCTGCGAGGTCGGCGCGACGGAGCCCTTCAGCACCTTCACCGCGACGTCGCGGCCGAGGCCGGGCTGCGTCCCGCGGTAGACCTCTGAGAGGGTGCCCTCCCCGACGCGGTCGCCCAGGGTGATCGGGGCCTTCGCCGGGGGCAGAGACGAACCCGTGAGCGGCCCCGGCGCGCCCCGAGGCTGCTTCATCCCCCGCAGGCCTCGCGCGGGAGGTTGCGCACGGCGTCGAGGCGCGCTCGCGCGGTGCTGCCCGCGGGCGTGCGGCCGTGGCGCTCGACGAGGAGCCGCAGGGTGCGCTGCGCCTCGGTGCACATCCGCAGGCCCACGAAGGCCTCGGCCAGCGTGGCGAGGGCCTCGGGCACCGCGTCGCCCTGGGGGTAGGTCTGCAGGAGCCGGTTGAGGTCCTGCACCGCGGTGGCGGCGCGGCTCTCGGCGAGCTGCGCGCGGGCCTGCAGGAGCAGCGCGTCGTCGGCGAGGGGGTCTTGCGCGGCGCGCTGGAGGAGCGCCCCCGCGAGGAAGCGCGCGCGGGGGTAGTCGCGAGCCTCGAAGGCCTGCCGCGCCTGCGCGAGGAGCTGGGTGTTGTCGGCGGGCACCTGCGAGGGGTCGACCGCGGGGAGGATGCCGAGACGTCGCTCGACGGCCTCGATGCGGTTGGCGACCTGGGTGCGCGACTGCGAGGCCGACTCGTCGGCGTGCCGGGCCTCGTCGAGGGCGCCGGTGAGGGTTCGGATGCGCTCCTCGACGGTGTCGAGGCGGGCGCCGAGGTCGGCGAGGTTGCGGGTCTGGGTGCGGGCCTGCTCCAACTGCTCGTTGAGGGTGCGGACCTGCCGGGTGGCCTGCTCGACGGCCTCGTTGAGCTGCTCGCGGCGCCGCTGGTCGTTGGTCTCGAGGGAGTGGATGCGGGTCTCGAGCGCGCGCTTCGCGGCGTCGTGCTCGCCGGAGGTGACCCAGCAGCCCGCTGTGAGCGCGAGGGCGGCGACGGCGACGAGGCGGGGTGCGCGCATCGGACTGTGGTGCTCCGTCAGTGCCTCAGGCGGAAGTCGACGCGGCGGTCTTCGCGCCAGCCCGCCTCGTCGGAGCCCGTGGCGCCCTCGGAGCCCTCGGAGGAGACCGCGAGGCGCTCGGGGAGGATGCCCAGGGAGACGAGGTAGCGCTGCACCACGCGGGCGCGGCGCTCGCCGAGGGCGAGGTTGTACTCGGTGGTGCCGCGCGGGTCGCAGCGGCCGATGAGGACGTAGCGGCTGGAGCCCTCGCCCTGGAGGCAGCGCGCGACGGTCTGGAGGGCGCGCCGCGCGGCCTCGGTGAGCTGAGCGTCGTCGAACTCGAAGTGCGGGGGCTCGAGCACGCAAGTGGGGCCGCGGTTCTCGACGGGGTCGGAGTCGGGCGCGGGGTCGTTCACGCAGCGGCCGACCTCGCAGTGGCGGTTGACCCCGCAGGGGTGGACGCTGTCGCACTCGGGGCGCGCGACGCAGCGGTGGTTCTCGCAGAGCTGGTTGGCGAGGCAGTCGTTGTCGCCCTCGCAGGCGTTGAGCCCGTCGACGCAGCGGCCCCGGAGGCAGGTGCGGTCTTCGCCGCAGTCGGGGTTGGTGCGGCACTGCGCGCAGCGGCCCTGCACGCAGAACTCCCGGCGGCCGTCGCGGCGGCAGTGGGCGTCGTTCTCGCAGCGGGGGTAGTCGGGGCCGCTGGTGCACGCGGCGGACGCGGCCACCGCGAGCGCGACGAGCACGGCGCGGAGGAATGCGGGCGTAGAGGTTCCCATTGAGTTCGCGGCTCCCGCGGCTCCGTAGTCTCGTTCGACGCGGCTTGTCAACGATCCCGCGCGCCGCTAGGGTCGCGCGGCTGACGACGCCCGATGACGCAGGAGACCGAAGCGCGCGCGGCCCCCTCACACAGCGGGTGGCTCGACAGACCCAAGGCGGCGAAGATCCTCCGGCTGGCGGGGCCCGTGATCCTCGCGATGCTCACCCAGACCGGGGTGAACATCGTCGACACGTACTTCATCGGCAGGCTGCCCCGGGAGGTGGCCACCGACGGGCAGTTCGCCCTCACCCCCTCGCTGATGTTCCTCTGGGCGGTGGGGGGCTTCCTCTCGTCGATCTCGGTGGGCACCCTCGCCACGACCGCTCGCCGCGTCGGTGAGGGCAAGGACGAAGAGGCCGGCGCGGTGGTGCCCAACGCGGCGCTGATCGCGATGGTCGGGGGCTTCGTCGGCACGGCGCTCGGGTGGGTGCTGCTCCCGCGGGCCTTCGCGCTCCTGAGCGAGAACCCCAACGTGATCGACCTGGGCACCCGCTACGCGCGCTGGCGCTTCGTGGGCATCGCGTCGATGGCCGCGACGGCGGCGTACAAGAGCTTCTACGACGGGGTGGGGCGCACGCACCTGCACCTGGTGGCCGCGCTGGCGATGAACGTCATCAACGCGCTCCTGTGCTGGCTCCTGATCTTCGGCAACTGGGGGATGCCCCGGATGGGCGTCGAGGGCGCGGGCGTCGCGGCCTGCGTCGCGAGCTGGATCGGCCTCGCGGTGATGGTGGCCTTCACGCTCTCTCCGAGGGACCTCGCGCGCTTTCGCTTCTACCGCCCCGGCGCGCTCTCGTGGACGACCATGAAGTCGCTCCTGCGGCTCTCGGTGCCCGGGGGCGTGGCGACCACGGCGGTGATGACGGGCTTCTTGATCTTCACGAAGGTGGTGGGGGCGATCGACGACGAGGCGATCCGTCACGGCGCGGCGGCGAGCTACAACGGCGCGGCGACGACGATCATCATCGAGGTGCTGTCGGCGACCTTCGTGTCGTGCCTCGCCTTCGGGACCGCGACGGCGACCCTGGTGGGTCAGAGCATGGGCCGCGGCGAGCCCGACACCGCCGAGCGCTACGGGTGGACGAGCGTGAAGCTCGGGGTGCTGGTCTTCGGCGCGCTGGGCCTCGCGATGCTCCTCTGGCCCGACAAGGTGCTGGGCGCCTTCACGCACGAGCCCGCGGTGGTGGCGGCGGGGCTCACCCCGATGCGGATGATGGCCGCGATGGGGGCGGTGATCGCGACGGCGATGATCCTGACGCAGGCGCTCTTCGGCGCGGGCGAGACGCGCTACGTGATGCTCGCGGAGCTGGGGCTGCACTTCTTCTGCCTGGTGCCGCTCGCGTGGCTCCTCGGCGTGAAGCTGGGCTTCGGTCTGGTGGGGGTGTGGGCCGCGGCGGGGGTCTACGCCGTCGCGCTCGCGGTCCTGATGCTGGTGAAGTTCGCCGGCGGGAGCTGGAAGAAGCTCAAGGTCTGACAGCGCGGCGCCCCCGCGCCGCGGGGTGCAGCCGGCATCACAGCTCGGGAGCGCGACTACACACCGCTGCGCAGGGGCGCCGCGGGGTGCAGCCGGCATCACCGCTCGGGAGCGCGACTACACACCGCGGCGCAGGGGCGCCGCGCTGGCTTCACCAGGGACGGTCGCGATTGCTGCGCGGCTACTTCCGCAGGGCGTCTTCGACCAGCGGGATGCGGTCCTGCCCCCAGTAGAGGTCGGCGCCGTCGACGACCCAGGTGGGGGCGCCGAAGACCCCCGCGTCGACCGCGCGCTGGGTGGCGTCGATGAGCGCCTGCTTCACCGCCGGGTCCTGCGTCCTGGCGAGCACCGCGTCGGCGCCCTCGCCGATGAGGGCTCGCAAGACAGACTCGTCGCCGAGGTCCTGCCCCTCGGACCAGTAGGCCCTGAAGGCCCGATTCATGTAGTCCTCGCGGCGGTCTTCGGGCAGCGCGAGCCACACCCGCAGCGCCTTGATGCTGTTCACCGGAAAGGTCGCGGGCCACTGGAAGGGCACCTTCCAGAAGGCCGCCCAGCGGTGCATGTCGTCGTAGTAGTACTTTCGCTTCGCGTCGCTCCAGGAGTTCAGCGGCACCAGCTCCTGCCCGATGCTCTTGAAGAGCCCGCCGAGCAGCATCGGCCGGTACACCAGCGTCGCGCCGGTGCGGTCGGCGAGGGCCCGCGCCTGGGTCGAGCCCAGGTAGGCGAAGGGCGAAGAGAAATCCCAGTAGAACTCCAGCGTGTGCGGCATCGTCGGCCTCCCGTCGGGGATGAGCGCCGAGGGCTCGAGGCCCTCGACGAAATGCATGCGGTCCTGCCCCCAGTAGAGGGCCCCGTCGACCGCGAAGGCCGGCGCGCCGAAGACCCCGAGGGCCACGGCCTCGTCGGTGGCCCCGCGCAGCGCCTCGCGCATCGCGTCGGAGGTGGTCGCTTCGAGCACGACGTCGACGTCGCGACCCACGCTTCGTACGACCGCGGCGAGCACCTCGGGGTGGCCGATGTCCCGCCCCTCGACCCAGTAGGCTCGGAAGAGCGCGTGGATGAGCGCGGGGTCGCAGCCCGACGCGAGCGTCGCGCGCAGGGCCTCCACGGACCGAAAGGGGTGCCCCGGCGGCATGTGGAGCGCGACGCCGAAGCGCGCGGCCCAGCGGCGGAGGTCCTGCGCGTTGTGGTGGGCCTTGGCGGGCGAGAGCGTGGCGAAGAGCCTCTGCGCGACGCCCCGGGCGCGGAACACCCCGCCCAGGAGGAAGGGCCTGTAGCGAAGCTCCAGCCCGGCGCGGGCGGCCATCGCCTCGACCTGGGTGCTGGCGAGGTAGGCGTAGGGGCAGGTGTAGTCGAACCAGAAGTCGACGACGCGCGCCATGGCCCCCGAGGGCGTCTCACGACGGCGCGAAGGGGTCAACGGTCACTCCTCCGCGGGGGCCGCGCGGCCGAAGGACTCCGTCGCGGTGGCGAGCGCGCGCACGGTGACCGTCCACGCGGCGACGGCCTGGTCGAGGGAGCGCTCGTCGAGGGCCGCGGGGGTGTCGTTCGCCGTGTGGTGCACGTCGAAGTAGCGCGACATGTCTTGCGAGAGGTCGACCCTCGGTACGCCCGCCGACGCGAGGGGCGAGACGTCCGCGCCGCCCCACGCGCGGTCGGGGCTCTCACGAACGCCCATCGGCGCGAGCTCCGCGGCGACCCGGTGGATCACCGCTCGCCCGGGCTCTCCGCCGGCGTAGCGGATCGCCCGCACCCGTCCGTCGCCGGCGTCGGCCTCCATCGCGACGGCGTGGCGGGGGAGCTCGTCGCGGTGCGCCTCGGCGTAGGCCCGCGCGCCCGCGAGGCCGTTCTCCTCGTTCGCGAAGAGCACCACGCGCACGGCGCGACGAGGTGTTCCCTCGCGGAGGATGTTGCGCGCGGCGGAGAGGATGATCGCCACCCCCGCGCCGTCGTCGAGGGCGCCGGTGCCGAGGTCCCACGAGTCGAGGTGCGCGCCGAGGAGGACGACCTCGCCGTTCGGCTCGGCGCCAGGGACTTCACCCACGACGTTCGCGGTGTCGGCGTCGGGGAGCGAGCGGCAACCGAGGGTGAGCCTGAAGCGCACGCCCTCGGGGTGCGCGGCGATGACCCGGTGGAGCGCGTCGGCGTCGGCCACCGAGAGGGCCGCCGCGGGGATACGCGCCACGCCGTCTTCGTACCGCAGCGCCCCGGGGTGCGGCGCGCGGGTGCGGCCGGTGCCGATGGAGCGGACGATCACCGCGACGGCGCCCTTGCGCGCGGCGGCGACGGCGCTGCGGGTGCGGGCGCTGACGGCCTCGCCGTAACCCCGGCCGGTGCGCCGCCGCTCCATCACTCGGTGCACGTAGACGATGCGACCGCGGGCTCGTTCGTCGGGCAGCGCGGCGATGGCCTCGACGGAGTCGACCTCGACGAGCTCGGCCTCGACGCCGTCGGTGGGCGTCGCGACGCTGCCGCCGAGCGCGGTGAGGGTGACGGCGTGCGCGAAGGGCGCGGTGATCGCTCCGTGCTCGACCCCGCGCTCCCAGTGGGGCGCTCGCACGGGCTCGGCGTGGACGTTCGACAGGCCCAGCGCGCGCATGGTGCGGAGGCCCCATTCGACGGCGCGGGCGTCGCCGGGAGAGCCCGCGAGTCGGGGGCCGACCTCGTCGGAGAGCGAGCGGACGAGGTCTCCCGCGCCCGAGGGAGGCGCCCGCCAGCGGGAGCGGTGTCGGGCGCGCGTGGGAGGGCGAGAGGGCGCGGGCGCGGGTCGCGCGCAGGAGGCGAGGAGGAGCGAGAGCGCGAGCGCGGGGCGGATCACGCGGGGGTGGATACCACCGATGGGCGCTCAGCCGACGACGGTGACGGTGACCTTGCGGGAGTGGGGCGCGTGGCGGTGCTCCCAGAGGTAGACGCCCTGCCAGGTGCCGAGCTCGCAGCGGCCGTCGGCGACGGGGATGGAGAGGGAGTTGCCGGTGAGCACGGCGCGCACGTGCGCGGGCATGTCGTCGGGGCCCTCGGCGTCGTGCACGAAGCGGGGGTCTCCGTCGGGGCAGAGGGCCGAGAAGAAGGTCTCGAGGTCGCGGCGCACGTCGGGGTCGGCGTTCTCCGAGAGGAGCAGCGACGCGCTGGTGTGGTGCACGAACACGGTGCAGAGCCCCTCGCGGATGGAGGAGTCGGCGACGGCGCGCTGCACGCGCTCGGTGAGGTCGTGGGTGCCGCGTCCGTGGGTGCGGAGCTCGAAGGCGCTGCGGTGCACGGTCATGGGGGCGAGCGTGCGCGCAAGGGGAGGGGAGGTCTACTGGGAGGTAGTGTCTGCGTGATACCTCCCTCCCTCGCGATGGAACCCGCCGCGAGCTTCTACCGACGACCGCTGCCCACGCCGCTGATCCCCTTCGCAGGCCCCGAGGGCCGCGCCCTCTTCCGCGAGGCCCTCTCCGAAGGGAACCTCGACGGCTACTTCGCTCTCGCCGAGCAGTTCCACACCCAGGCCGACCCCGCGTTCTGCGGCCTCGGCACCCTCGTCGTCGCGCTCAACGCCCTCAACGTCGACCCCGGTCGCCTCTGGAAGGGCCCCTGGCGCTGGTTTAGCGAAGACCTCCTCGACTGCTGCCTCCCGCTCGACACCGTGCGCCGCGAGGGCGTCACCCTCGACACCTTCGCCTGCCTCGCGCGCTGCAACGGAGCTTCTACCGTCGTGCGCCGACCCGACACCGCCACCCTCGACGACTTCCGCGAGGACCTGCGCCTCGCGTCGACCTCATCGTCGGGTCCCGTGCTCGCCGTCGCCTACTCGCGCAAGAGCCTCGGGCAGACCGGCGACGGCCACTACTCCCCCGTCGCCGGGATGCACGCCGCGCGAGACCTCGCCCTCGTGCTCGACGTCGCGCGCTTCAAGTACCCGCCGTACTGGGTGCCGATCCCGCTCCTGTACGAGGCGATGACCGCGCGTGACCCCTCGACCGGCAAACCCCGTGGCTGGGTCATGCTCCGCCGTCGTGAGGCCGGCACGACCCTCCTGTTCCGCCTCTCCGACGCGCGGATGCCCTGGGCCGAGGTCACCCGACGTCTCTTCGCCGAGCTCCCCGACGCGATCTCTGCGGCGGCCCCCGACGACCTGTCGTCGCTGGTGTCGGCCGTCGCGCGCGTCGCGCCCACGCTCCCGAGCGACATCTTCGACGCGCTCACCGCCGCCGTCGACGCGCTCGCGCCGGAGCACCGCGCGAAGGTCGACGCGCTCCTGAGCGAGCTACGCGGCACGCCGTTGTTCGCGCTGTCGACGGAGGCCACCGCGACGCTCATCGCGTCGCTCGCGGAGTTCCTCGCGATGCTCCTCCTCACGCTGCCCGACGAGGTGTTCGCGCAGGCGGGGGAGGGGGCGCGCGACGCGCTCGCGGCACAGCGCGACCTCGCGTCGATGCCCGCGCCGCTGCGCACCGAGGTGGAGGTGCTGCGCGAGCAGCTCGTCGCGCTGCACGAGCTCTACGGCCACGAAGCGACGCAGCCCGCGTGCTGCGCGGCGGGTGGGTGACCGCGAGGCTCTCACCCCCGCAGCGCGTCGAGCACCGGCATCCGCGCGGCGCGCACCGCGGGGAAGAGCCCTCCGAAGAGGCCCATCGCCGTCGCGAAGACCATCGAGGCCAACAGGATCCCCGGGGTCGGCGCGAAGGTGAAGACGATCTCCGACCAGCTCGCGAAGTTCACGATGTCGAAGCGCACGAAGCCCATCACCGTCGACGCCGCCGCGCCCACCGCGCCCCCCGCGAGCGACAGCACCACAGACTCCAGCAGGAACGACACCAGGATGCTCTTCTTCGGGAAGCCCAGCGCCCGCAGCGTGCCGATCTCCCTCGCCCGCGCCGCCACCGAGGCGTGCATCGTGATGGTCGCCCCGATCATCGCGCCCGCGGCGAAGAAGATCGCGATGAGGACGCCCAGCGCCTTCACGAACATGCTCGTGCCCGACGACTGGTCCTCGTAGAACTTCGTCTCGCGGTGGGCGTCGACGCCGAGCTGGCGGTTGCCCTCGACCCCCCGACGGAACGCGTCGAAGGCCTCGGCCGAGCGCAGCCGCACCCGCACCGACGACACGAGGCCCTGCCGCCCGAAGGCCGCGCGCACCGCGTCGATGTCGGCCCAGACCTCGCTCTCGTTCGACGAGCCGCCGTCTTCAAAGATCCCCACCACGGTGAGCGGGCGGTTCTTGCGGAGCTCGAAGCTCTGCCCGAGCTGCAGACCCCGAAAGCGACCGCGGATCGCCGCGCCCACCATCGCCTCTTCGGAGCCCGGCCTCGGCGCGCGGCCCTCGACCACCCGCACCCGCGGGCGAAAGCGCTGGGGCTCGGGCTCGATGCCCCGCACCAGCACGTTCGACACCCCGTCGGCGCCGAGCTTGTCGAGGGAGATCACCGACACCACCTCGCGCACCGCCTCGGGCGAGCCGTCGGCGCCGCGGCGCACCTCGGGCATCGACGCGATCAGCCCCGCGGGGGCGATCTCGATGCTCGAGGACAGCTCGGCGTCGGAGCCGTCGCGCAGCACCACCGCCACGTCGGGGGAGCCCGCGCGGCCCAGGGTGCGCTCGATGCCGCGGGAGAGCATCAGCG
Source organism: Pseudomonadota bacterium (assembly GCA_023428035.1). Lineage (GTDB taxonomy): Bacteria > Myxococcota_A > Polyangia > Polyangiales > JAEYZO01. The sequence continues at coordinate 9,725 of JAEYZO010000107.1, forward strand.
ACGAGGCGAAGACGAAGACCACCAGGCCAATGCCGAGCGCGGTCGCCGCGGTGGTCGCGCGCCGCTGCACAAGGTTGCGAACGCTGTACGAGATCGGGACCATCGCGAACCCCTAGAGCCGCCGCAGGGCGTCAGTGACCGTGAGCCGCGACGCGCGCCACGCGGGGATCGCCGCGGAGAGCAGGCCCAGCCCCAGCGCGAAGCACACCGCCATCACCGCGGTCTGCGCCTCGATGCGAAAGTACGGGAAGGTCCCCGCCATGTTCTCCTCGAGCCAGCGCCCGAGGCCGTACTGCACCACCGGGAACGACAGCGCGAGCCCCGCGCCCCCCGCGAGGAGCCCCAGCGCCGCCGCCTCGCCCAGGATGAAGGTCGCCACGTGCCGCGGGAGGAAGCCCAGCGCCCGCAGCGTGCCGTACTCCCTCGTGCGCTCGCGCACCCCCATGCTCATCGTGTTGCCGAAGAGCATCAAGAGGATCAGCAGGATGATCAGCGAGATCACGTTGATGGCCTTGAGCACCCCCGAGAACATCGCCATGAACGAGTTGTTCATCGCCCGCTCGCTCATCGAGAGGGTGGGCACGTCCTGCACGTCGAAGACGCGGTCGATCTCGCGGGCGATGCCCGCCGCGCGGGAGGGGTCGTCGACGCGGGCGATGATCCACCCGACCTCGTCGCGCCGCGCCGCGGGGAGCGACTCGTTCAGGTAGCTCCAGTGGAAGAGCATCTGCGAGCGGTCGACCGACCGCCGCGTCGCCGTGTAGATCCCGCGCACGGTGAACTGCCACTCGCCCGGGAAGATCGAGCTGGTCAGGTTCATCCGGTCGCCCACGCGGAGGTTCATGGTGCGCGCGAGCACGTCGCCGATGATCGCCCCGCGCCGGTCGGCCACCCAGGCCTCGCGCTGCGCCGCGGGCACCGCCATCTCGTCGTAGACCTCGAGGTAGGTCCTCGGGTCGACGGCCATCGTGGCGAAGAAGTTGTTGGGGTTGCGCGGGTCCTTGCCGCCGAACCAGTTGGCCCAGGTCGCCTGGCGCACCCCGCGCGTGCCGCGCACCGCCTCGACGTACCGCAGCGGGAGCGTCATCACGAAGCTCACCTTGTGCCGCGTGCCGATGCGGTCGTGCGCGGCGTGGGTCACCGCCACCTCGGTCGCGGTCACCACCGTGCGCAGCAGCACGAAGGCCACCACCGCCACCGCGACGCCCAGCACGGTCATCACCGTGCGGAAGCGGTTGCGCGAGAGGTTCCCCGCGCCGAGCGTCACGAGGTTCATTCGAAGGCGCCCTTGTCGAGGCGGTGCGTCACGGCGGCGCGCTCCGCCGCCGCGGGGTCGTGCGTCACCATCACGATGGTCTTGTTGAGCTCCTTGTTGAGCTTGCCCATCAGGTCGAGGATCGCGTCGGCGCTCTTCCTGTCGAGGTCGCCCGTGGGCTCGTCGGCCACGATGATCCTCGGGTCGTTCACGATCGCCCGCGCGATCGCCACCCGCTGCTCCTGCCCGCCCGACAGCTGCCGGGGGTAGTGGTCCATGCGCTCGGCGAGGCCCACCACCCGCAGCGCCGTCGCCGCGCGCTTCTTGCGCTCGGCCTTGCCGAACTTCGTGAGCAGGAGCGGCAGCTCGACGTTCTCCAGCGCCGTGAGCACCGGCATCAGGTTGTACGACTGGAAGATGAACCCGATGTTCCTCGCCCTGAACGACGCGAGCTCGGCGTCGCTCAGCGCACCGAGGTCCTCCCCCGCGACGCGCACCGTGCCCGCCGTCGCGCGGTCGAGGCCGGCGATGAGGTTCAAGAGCGTCGACTTGCCCGAGCCCGAGGGCCCCATCAGCGCCTCGAAGCTCCCCTCGGGCACCTGCAGCGACAGCCCCTCGAGAACGGTCACCGTCTCGCTGCCGCGCTTGAAGGACTTCGACACGCCCTCGATCGACACCATCGGCGAGCGCTCGCTCGCCTGGCGGTACGGCCCGCCGCCTTCTTCGGTTGTCACCGCGCGACCTCCTTCACGGGGTTTCCCTCTCTCAACGTCGCCGGCGGGCGGAGCACCACCCGCGCGCCCACCTCGGGCCCCTCGAGCAGCGTGAGCTCGCCGCCCACCGCCTCGCCCGTGCGCACCGAGCGCTCGTGGGCCACGCCGTCTTCGACCACGAAGACCACGCGCCGCCCGCCGCGCTCGACCACCGCCGCCGAGGGCACCACCACCCGGCCCTGGTCGCGCATCGCCTCGGCGGAGACCTCCTCGGTGAGGAAGCTCACCCGCGCCGACATCTCGGGCAGCACGCCCTCGAGCCCGTCGACGAAGCGCACCCGCACCGGCACCGTGGCCTTCGCGCGGTCGACGCGGTGACCGACCTCCTGCACCGCGCCGCGCAGACGCCTCCCGGGGAAGGCGTCGAGCGAGAGCTCGCAGGGCCCGCCCACGCGCACGAGCGAGAGCCTCGCCTCGGGCACGTCGACCTCCACCACCTGCGACCCGAGGTCGGCGAGCTCAAGGAAGCGCACCTCGGGCCCCATCACCTCCCCCGCGAAGGGCGCGCGGTTGAGCACCGTGCCCGCGAAGGGCGCGCGCACCACCAGCATCGCGAGGTTCGCGCGGATCACCTCGACGTCGGCCCTGAGCGAACGCACCTCGGCCTGCGCCGCCGCGACGCTCGCGCGCATCGGCTCCATGCGCGCCTCGAGGTCTTCGAGCCCCGAGCGCGGCGACGCCCCCTGCGCGACCAGGGACCGCTGGCGCGCGAGCTGGACCTGCGCCTCGGAGAGGTTCGCCCTCGCCACCGCCACCCGCGCCTCGGCCGCCGCCGCCCTCGCCACCGCCGCCGCGAGCGCGCTTCGCTGGTCCGCGGCGTCGAGCTCGAAGAGCACCTGCGCCTCCTCGACGTGGTCGCCCTCGCGCACCCGAGAGCGCGAGACCCGACCGGGCAGACGCGGCGTGACCCGCGCCGAGGTGAGCGCGACCACGTAGCCCGTCGCCGTCACCGCGGTGGTGGCCTGCACAGGAGACACCCGCGCGACCTCGCCCACGCGCACCTCGGTCTTGAAGACCCGGGCCGAGAGCGCGGGGTAGCCCCAGAGCGCCGCCGCGGCGACGAGGCCGAGCACCACCGCGAGCTGAAAGGCCCGACCCACCCACGCCCAGGCCGCCGAGGGGCCGGCGCTGGCGTTGGAGCTCGGGCGCGGCGTGGCCTTCGACGAGCGGCGCGGCGGCGGGTCGTCGCGGTCGATGCGGAGCGACTGGAGGTCTTCCAGCAAGGGGTCCGACACGCGGCGGCGGTACCACGGGACGCCCTCGCGGAGACAATTCTCAGACGCCCCTTCGGACATACCCTGACGCCCCCTCGGGGCCTTGACACCCTACGGGGGCTCTGGCACTCATCGCGGCCCCTGCGCGTCCATCGTCCCCGCACGGTCGCCCGTGCTCCGCGCTCGTCGCGGTCGGCAGAGATCACTGCTGGAGGGGTGCGCGCCCACCCTGGTCGTCTTCGCGAGGGTTCGTGCGAGCGGTCAGAGAACTGAGGTCGAAACGATGCCCAAGATGAAGACCAAGCGTTGCGCCGCCAAGCGCTTCAAGATGACCGGCTCCGGCCGCGTCCGTCGCCCCAAGGGCGGGGCGTCGCACTTCATGGCCGGCAAGAATTCCGCGCGCCTGCGCCGCCTCCGCAAGAACGACATGGTCGACTCTGCGATGGAGAAGCGCGTCGCCATCCTCCTCCCCTACGGCTGCTGAAGGAGCCTCTGACCCATGCCGCGCGCTAAGAGGGGCTTCAAGGCCCGCCGTCGTCGCAACCGCATCTTCCAGCACGCCCAGGGCTTCTCCGCGGGCCGCGGCAGGCTCTTCGGGCCGGCCGCCGAGGCCGTGCACAAGTCCTGGCAGTACGCCTACGTGGGGCGAAAGCTCCGCAAGCGCGACTTCCGCAAGCTGTGGATCGCCCGCATCTCCGCCGGCGCCCGCAGCCTCGGCACGAGCTACTCGCGGCTCATCGCCCGGCTCAAGACCGCGAACATCGCGCTCGACCGCAAGATCCTCGCGGACCTCGCGGTGCGCGACTTCGAGGGCTTCAAGGCCGTGCTCACCGCCGCCGGCGTCGACGTGAAGCCCAACGAGTTCGCCCCCGCCGCCGCCACCGCGTAACACGCGGCGTGGCAACGCCGCGGCTGTCGTAGCGGCGTCCCGCGCCCACCAACTCCCAACACCGCTTGCACTGCCGCGGCGTAAACACGCCGCGTGTGCACACCCGCTTGCACTGCCGCGGCGTAAACACGCCGCGTGCGCACACCCGCTTGCACTGCCGCGGCGTTGCCACGCCGCGTGTGCACACCCGCTGGCAACACCCCTCGCGCCTCGCGCCCGCGCGCTGGTATGGTCCGCGCCCCCGCCATGTCTGACAGCCCCAACGAGGCCCTCGACGCCGTCGCGCGCGAGGTAGACGCCGCCTTCGCCCAGGCCCGCGACGACAACGACCTCCGGCAGGTCACCGCGCGCTTCACCGGCCGCGAGGGCTCGCTCACGCGCTTGATGAAGCGCATCCCCGAGCTCCCCGGGCCCGAGCGAAAGACCTTCGGTCAGAGGGTCAACGCGGTGAAGACCCAGGTGGAGGCCGCCGCTGAGACCGCCGCGAAGCGACTCCGAGACGAGGCGCGACGGCGCGAGCTCGAGGGCCCCGCCCTCGACGTGACCCTCCCGGGACGTCGCCCTCCGCGCGGGAGGATTCACCCGATCATGCGCGTGCTCCACGACGTGATCGACGTGTTCAGCTCGCTCGGCTTCGACGTCGCCGAGGGGCCCGAGGTCGACCTCGCGGAGAACAACTTCGACCGACTGGGATTTCCCCCCGACCACCCGGCGATGGACATGCACGACAGCTTCTTCATCCCGTCGCCCGTGGCGGGGCAGAAGACGCTGCTGCGCACCCACACCTCCACCGTGCAGGTGCGCGAGATGCTCTCGCACCCGCCGCCCATCCAGGTCGTGATGCCCGGCGCCGTCTTTCGCCGCGACGACGACGTGACCCACAGCCCGATGTTCTTCCAGCTCGAGGGGCTGATGGTCGACGAGCGCGTCTCGATGGCCGAGCTCCGCGGCGTGCTCGAGGCTTTCTACACCCGCCTCTTCGGCGCGGGCGTGCGGTCGCGCTTCCGCGCGAGCTACTTCCCCTTCGTGGAGCCCGGCGCCGAGCTCGACCTGAGCTGCCTCATCTGCAACGGCGCCGACCCCGCGTGCCGCGTGTGCAAGGGCACCGGATGGCTCGAGGTGCTCGGCTGCGGGATGGTGCACCCGACGGTCTTCGAGTCGGTGGGCTACGACCCCGAGCGCTACACGGGCTTCGCCTTCGGCATGGGCATCGACCGACTCGCGATGCTCCGCTACGGCGTCAACGACATCCGGCTCCTCTACGAGAACGACCCGCGCTTCCTCGCGTCGGTGTGAACGGACACGCCCCATGCTGATCTCCTACGCCTGGCTCACCGAGCTCCTCGGCGCCGACCCCGGCCTCGACCGCGTCGCCGAGCGCCTCACCCTCGGCGGACTCGAGGTCGAGCAGGTCGAGCGCGTCGGCGCGCACCTGCGCGACGTCGTCGTCGCTCGCGTCGTCTCCACACGACCTCACCCCAAGTCGCGCAACCCGCTCACCCTCGTCACCGTCGACGACGGCTCGCAGGAGCTCGAGGTCGTCTGCGGCGCCTCGAACGTTCCCCCGCCGGGTGGCCTGGTGTGCCTCGCGCGCCTCGGCGCCACGGTCTTCGGCGACGACGGCAAGCCCTTCACCCTCGAAGCGCGACCGGTGGCAGGCATCGAGTCTCGCGGGATGCTCTGCGCCGAAGACGAGCTCGGCCTCGGCGACGGCCACGCGGGCATCCTCGTCCTCGACGAAGGGACGCCTGGCGTGTCGCTCGGAGACATCCCGGGCCTCGTCGACACGGTGCTCACCCTCAACGTCACGCCCAACCGCGGAGACGCCCTCTCGCACTACGGCGTCGCCCGCGACGTCGCCGCGCTCCTCGGTCTCGACTTCTCCCCCGCCGCGCCCCCCGCCGCGCTGGCCTCCCTCGACGCGCGCGCCTCTTCGCTCGTCACGGTCACCGTCGACGACCCCTCGCGCTGCCCGCGCTACGTCGCCGCGGTCGTGAAGGGCGTCACGGTGAAGCCCTCTCCGCTCTGGGCGCGGGTGCGACTGCACCGCCTGGGTGTGCGCGCGATCAACAACCTCGTCGACGTCACCAACCTCGTGATGCTCGAGACGGGTCAGCCCCTCCACGCCTTCGACCGCGAGCGCGTGGCCGGCGCCTCGATCACCGTGCGCGGCGCGCGCGATGGAGAGGTCTTGCGCACCCTCGACGGCGTCGACCGCGCCCTCGTCGACGGAGACGTCGTGATCGCCGACGCCGACGGCGCCGTGGCCCTCGCGGGCGTGATGGGCGGCGAGCGATCGGGCATCGGAGACCAGACCCGTGACGTGATCCTCGAGTGCGCGGCCTTCGACCCCCGCGCCGTTCGCCGCACCGCGCGACGTCTCGGGATGCACACCGAGAGCTCGCACCGCTTCGAGCGCGGCGTCGACGTCGAGGCGCTCGCCGACGTGGCGCAGCGCGCGGCCTCGCTGCTCACCCGCCTCGGCGGAGGCGCCCAGGCGCGGGGCCTCGTCGACGCGTACCC
>JAEYZO010000114.1 GCA_023428035.1 Pseudomonadota bacterium
GCCTCGACCACGGCGAAGAGCCCCGCGACGAGGGCCGCGGGCGCCGCGAGGGGGATCACCGCCGCGAGCGCGAGGGAGATGGCGCGGGTCGCGTAGCGCGCGAGGGCCCACACCGCGGGGACGGCCATCGCGGCGGCAGCGGCGAGCACCGCGGGGTCGCGGAAATAGGGCGTCCCGTCGGAGGCCGAGCGCGCGAGGGAGGCGTAGTCGCCGACGAAGCGCCAGGTGAGGCCGAGGTACGCGGCGCCGATGAGCGCGTGGGAGAGGCGCTGCACCAGCCCGTCGAGGGCGGCCTGGCGAGAGAAGGGCGCGGGCAGGAGCGCGAGGGCCACGCCCACGCAAGGGGTGTAGTCGTTGAGGTAGCCGACGCCGCCGTGGGCCTGCCGCCACGCGTCGGTGGCGACGACCGGCACGATCGTGCCGAGGAAGAGCCAGCCCAGGGCGCTCGCGACGCCGTCGGCGGAGCTCATCGCTCCGGCGCGCACCCGAGCGCTGAGGTCGCGGAGGGAGACGTGCATCAGGGCGAGCGAGTGTACCCTCGCGCCATGCCGAGCACAGAGACCGCACGCGTGCGCGCGCACCTCGAGGGGGCCCTCGCGGAGATCGTCGCGAGCGAGCTCCCTCACCTCACCGACGCGCAGCGGCGCAACCGGGCGGAGGTGGCCGCGGCGCTGCGGGGCTACATCGACGCGGGGGCGTTCCCGCGCAACCGGGCGCGGCCGTACATGACCCCGGTGTTCATCGACGACGAGGGCAACCGCTGCGCGGTGGCGCACCTGCTCGACGTGACGGGGCACGGCGATCTCGCGCTGCGGGTGGCGGCGACGCGCAACCTCGCCTTCGTGCGTGAGCTCGCCGACGACCCCGCGCTCGCGGCATGGATCACCGCGCAGGGGATCACCGTCGACGAGGCCGCGCGGGTGCAGCCCATGTACGCGACGCACGACGAGGTGGAGTGGAGGCCCACCGCCGCGGCCTTCGCGGCGATCGAGCTGGGCGCGCGCGACGGCTTCGACGTGGTGTTCGAGCCCGAGGCGAGGGTGGGCGTGCGCCGCGGCGTGACGCACCAGAACTCGAGCGGTTCGCTCGACTACTGGAGCCTCGCGCTGATGGCCTCGTACCGCCGCGCGGTGACCGTGGGCGTGGGCGCGAGCCACCGCGTGGCGCTGCTCCTCCAGTGGGAGCCGGAGCTGTCGACCCGCGACGCGCAGTGGTACGTGATGGCGGGGCCGCGCTTCGACTTCGACGACGACGGCCTCCCCGGCGGCGGCGCGGGCGGCGAGCTCGCGGTGGGACTGAGCTTCCGGCGGAGGGTGATCCCGCTGGCCTTCGAGGTCTTCGGGGAGACCTCGTCGGTGGGAGGGACGCTCTCGACGCACGCGGGGCTGCGGCTGGGCGTGGTGTACTGAGCGAAGGGGCGAGGCGGAGGCGGGATAGCCTCACCCCACGCCGCGCCTGGCGTCGAACGGGCAAACAATTCCGGCAAAGATCAGGGCTGAAGCCCGCGGGACCGCAGCGCCGAAGTTGTTGATCGCGACCTCACTGGTGTGACGGCACGACCGTCGAACCGACGACCACCCGCCGGCTCCGTAGGCGATCCCCCGCCCCCCTACCCTCGCTTCGCGGCCGCCAGCGCGTCTTCGTCGAGCGTGTCGTCGGCAACGCGCTCCAGCGCCGCGCGCATCGCGGGGTTGGCGCACGCCTCCGCGGCCACCCGGATACGCGTGGGCTCCTCCGTCGGTCGCGACGCTCGCAGCGCCATCGCCGCGCCGAGGCGCACCTCCGCGTCGGCCGAAGCGTCGTCGAGCATCTGCGCGACCTCCGCCAGACCGAGCGCCTGCGCCCGGTACGCGGCGCCGCCCTCCGCGAACTGCCGGAGCGACTCGCGCCAAGCCTGCATCGACCGGGCGCCCTTCTTCAGCAGGTTCGCGAGCTCGGTCTCGTGGCGTCGCCGCTCGTAGAGCGCGCGGGCGCGGCTCACCGCGTCGAGGAAGGCGTTCGCCGCCTCGTCGACCTCGATGATGGAGGTCCCCGTGACGCGCGTGGTGTACGACCAGTGCTGTCGCCCGGGCTCGCGAAGCGTGAGCGTCCTGGTCTGGCGCTCCCACCCCAGGTCTTCGAGCGACGCGTAGGGGATGAAGCGCCGCCGCCACGGCCCGCGCAGCTCGACGCCGTCGGCGCCCACGACGAGGTCGATGGTGCGCGTGGCCTGCCCCGTCACGAGGGCGCAGAGCAACAGCCAGGCGCAGATCGCCACATCGTGGGGAAAGCCTTCGACCTCCCGAAACCTCTCCGCGAACAAGACGGCCCAGGAGATGACGCCGACCGCGACGCCGATCAGCCACGAGGTCACCATCCGCGCGACCCTCACCGGGTTGCGGAACTCCGTCACGCGCCGGTCGGGCCCCAGGCCGAGCAGCTCGATGCAGCTCGCCGCGAGCGCCGCGCTCCGAGGTCTCGGCAGGCGCAGCTCCACCCGTCGACGTCCCTTCAGCTCGATGACGAGGGTCGCGTCGAGGCCCCGCGCGCGCACCGTCGCCTGCTGCGTCTCCGCGGTCGTCACCACGCGCTCGGAGCGGGCGTCCGTCACGCGCAGGCCCTCGCGCGTCACCCGCAGCGTCATCGAGCGCTCGCGGGCCTCCCTCCCGCTCCAGAGCAAGGCGGCCGACACCACCACAGACAGCGTGACGAACGCGGGGCGCGCGCCCGCCACGACCCCGACCACGACGGGCGCCGCCACCGCCGTCCACTGAAGGGCCGGCGGCACCTGGCGCCACCAGCGAACGCCCACCTCGGACGCGACGATCTCTTCGTCCTCCGAGGTCACCGCCGCTCCCTCCCCGACCGCCGCGATCGCACCTCGACACGCTACCGCAACGAGGTGCCCTCGTGGCGGCGGTCCCGGGTGGACAGAACGGTGAGCGGCCGTTGATGCGCGCGGGGCGACGCCGTAGCGCCGCGACCGCGCTGAGCCACGACCTCGCGCCAGGGCACCGTCACCATGCAGCAAGCGATCACCGGCTACCGCGACGACGACGAGGGCTTC
>JAEYZO010000240.1 GCA_023428035.1 Pseudomonadota bacterium
GACGGGGACCTCTCCTCCCGCGATCGGGCGTTCGTTCATTTCGGGTGTGGCTCTCCCCGCCCCCACAACGACGAAGGGCGGCGCCGCCCCTCACCGGGACAGCACCGCCCTACGCCCGTCACTGCGCCCTCGCGGGGCCGTCGCCCCGCGCTCAGCGCGCCGCGCTCACTTGTTCTCTTCGAACTCAGCGTCGATCACGCCCTCGTCGTTGCCGCTCGTCGAGGTCGACGCGCCCGGCTGCCCCTGCGGACCACCGCCCTGCTCGCCGCCCTCGCCCGTCGACTGATAGAGCTGGCTCGCGACGCGGTGCATCTCCGCCTCGAGCTTCTCCGTCGCGGTCTTCACCGCGCCGTCGTCCTGCGACTCGATCGCCTTGCGGGCCTCGTCGACCGCGGCCTGCAGCGTCGTGCGGTCGCCCTCGGAGATCTTCTCCTTGTGCTCCCGCAGCGTGCGCTCGGCCTGGTAGGCCAGCGCGTCGCACTTGTTGCGGTTCTCCGCCTCGTCGCGGCGTCGCGCGTCCTCCGCCTCGTGCGACTGGGCCTCGCGCACCAGGCGCTCGACCTCGTCCTTCGCGAGGCCCGAGCCCGCGGTGATGGTGATCTTCTGCTCGCGCTTCGAGACCTCGTCCCGCGCCGTCACCGACAGGATGCCGTTGGCGTCGATGTCGAAGGTCACCCGGATCTTCGGCACCCCCTGCGGCGCCGCGGGGATCCCGTCGAGGTTGAACTTCCCGAGGCTCTTGTTGTCCCGCGCCATCGGGCGCTCGCCCTGCAGCACGTGCACCTCCACCTGCGTCTGGCTGTCGCTCGCGGTGGAGAACACCTCGCTCTTCTGCGTCGGGATCGTGGTGTTCCTCGGGATCAGCACCGTCGAGATGCCGCCCTTGGTCTCCACGCCCAGCGAGAGCGGGGTCACGTCGAGGAGGAGCATGTCCTTCACCTCGCCCGTGAGGATGCCGCCCTGCACCGCGGCGCCGATCGCCACCACCTCGTCGGGGTTCACCGACTTGTTGGGCTCCTTGCCGAAGAACTCCTTCACGCGCCTCTGCACCAGCGGGATGCGCGTCGAGCCGCCCACCAGCACCACCTCGTGGATGTCGCTCGGGCTCTTGCCCGCGTCGGACAGCGCCCGGCGGCAGGCCGCGAGGGAGCGCTCGACCAGGTCGTCGATCATCGACTCGAGCTTCGAGCGCGACACCCGGATGTTCATGTGCAGCGGCGTCTGCCCCGCCGCGGCGATGTACGGCAGGTTCACCGTCGTCTCCTGCATCGACGACAGCTCGATCTTGGCCTTCTCCGCCGCGTCGCGGACGCGCTGCAGCGCCATCTTGTCCTTCGAGAGGTCCACCCCGTGGTCCTTGCGGAACTCCGCGATGAGGTGGTCCATCACCTTGTGGTCGACGTCGTCGCCGCCGAGGTGCGTGTCGCCGTTGGTGCTCTTCACCTCGACCAGGTTCTCGCTCACCTCGAGGATCGAGATGTCGAAGGTGCCGCCGCCGAAGTCGTACACCGCGATCAGCTCGTCCTTCTTCTTGTCGAGCCCGTAGGCCAGCGCCGCCGCCGTCGGCTCGTTGATGATGCGCCGCACGTTCAGCCCGGCGATCTTCCCCGCGTCCTTGGTCGCCTGCCGCTCGCTGTCGTTGAAGTACGCGGGCACCGTGATCACCGCGTCGGTGATGGTCTCCCCGAGGAAGGCCTCCGCCGCCTGCTTGAGCTTCCGCAGCACGTGCGCGCTCACCTCCGGCGGCGCCACGGTCTTGCCCCGCACCTCGAAGGCCGCGTCGCCGTTCGGCAGCCGCGCGACCTTGTAGGGCACCCGCGACGACTCCTCCGAGACCTCAGACAGCTTGCGCCCGATGAAGCGCTTGGCCGAGTACACCGTGTTCTCGGGGTTCGTGATCGACTGGCGCTTGGCCACCTGCCCCACGAGGATCTCGCCCTTGTCGTCCCAGCCCACCACCGAGGGGGTGATCCGCGAGCCCTCCTCGTTCACGATCACGTCAACGTCCTTGCCCTGCATCACGGCGACACAGCTGTTCGTCGTACCCAGGTCGATCCCGATCACCTTCCCCATGACACTTCCTCCTGCGCTCTCTCTCGCCCGGCGACCGGGCGTCGGTTGTCGTCATCGAAGGGCCGCGCCGCGAGAGAGGTCTCCCGCGCCCCCTTCAGGCTCCCGCCTGCGTAGGGTGTAGGCCCAGCGTGTCTGCCATCAGAAGCACCGCGCTCGGGCCGTCACCTACCCTCGCACTCGCTCGAACCGCCGCGGGATTGAGCCGCCGACCGCGCTCGAAGCGGCGCCGAACCTATCCACTCGCCCCGTACCGTCAAGCGCCATGCCACGCCCTACAGAAGATTCTCCGGGGGCTCAGTCCTCGTGCTCCCATGCGAGGGAGGCGTACTCCAGGCGCTCGGGCTTTCCGTCGACCGTGAAGGTCACCGCGGTGGGGCCCATCGACCACGCCGTCGCGCGCACCGCGCGCACGTGGCGGGCGCAGTCCCTCGCGCGGATCAGGGCCACCCGCGAGGCGTCGACCACCAGCACGTACGAACCCCGAGGGTCGCCCGTCACGGCGCGAAAGCCCGTGGCCCCGATGCGCGCGATGCGCTCCCTCCCCGCGCACACCACGCTCTCGCCCAGCCGCCGGTCGCCGATCTTCACCTCGCCGCGCTCGACCCGCCCCGCGGCGTAGGTCGCCACGCGGAAGAACCCGGGCCGCGACACCATGCGAAGGCGCATCACCACCGCGCCGACCATCACGGCCACGGCCAGAGCGGCGAGGAGGAACTTCCCCGCGAGCCCGCGCAGCGAGGGCAAGGGCCCGCCTCCTCCCGTCACCCGCCGGAGTTCATGTCGAGCAGGATGCCCTGCACGTCGAGGTACGCCTGGCTGTTCGGCGGCACCATGCGCAGGAACTCCAGGTAGAGCGCCCGGGCGTTCGTCGGGTTGCTGCTGCGCTCGATGTCGGCGAGGCGTCGGGTGCCCTGCACGAACCACGTCGGCGTGGGGTTGAGCCCCGTGCCCAGCGAGCGCACCTGCTGGAAGGCCCCGCGCGCCTCGGCGTTGCGGCCCATGTCCGAGAGGAGCCGGCCGAGGTTGTAGAACCACTCGCCGTGGCGAGCGTCGTGGGAGGTCGCGAGCTGCAGGAGCCGCACGGCCTCGGCCTGCCGGCCCAGGGCGTCGTCGATGTCGGCCCAGGTGGCGTAGGCCTCCCAGAAGTTGCGATCGAGCTGCACCGCGCGGTTGATGTCGGCGAGGGCCTCGGCCGCCGCGCCCTGGTGCACCCTGATCTCCGCGCGCACCCAGTACCCGCGGGGGAAGCTCGGGTCGAGCTCGATCGACTGCTCCGCGAGCTGCTGCGCCCGCACGATGTCGCCCGTGCGGCGGTGGGCCTCGGCAGCGTAGGCCTTGTACTCCGCGCGGTTCGGGTTCAGCTCCACGGCCCGGTCGAGGTAGTGCACCGCGTCGGCGAAGTTGCCCGCGCCCAGCCGCGCGCGGCCCATGATGTACTGCGACTCGGCGTTGTTGGGCTGGTCGACCACCACCGAGCGCAGCATCTGGTCGGCGTCGCCGTAGTTGCCGAGGGCGATGAGCGTCGAGGCCACGCGGTTGATGAGGTCGACGTTGGTGGGCTCCCGCGCCAGGGCCTCGCGGAAGGTCGTGAGCGCCTGCGGGAGCTCGCCCCGCGCCTCGGCGAGCTGACCCCGCGCGAGGGAGAGCCCGGGGTAGTTCGGGTCGATGCGCGCGACGGTGTCGAACTCCCGCGAGGCGTCGTCGAGGCGCGCCATGCGGCGGTAGACGTCTCCCATCGCGAAGTGCGCTCGCACGTCGTCGGGGTCGCGCTCGAGCGCGATGCGGAGCTCGGCCTGGGCGCCCTCGACGTCGCCGCGCGCGAGGCGGCTGTTGGCGAGCGCGCGGTGGATGGCGGCGTTGTCGGGCACCCGCGCGCGGGCCTCGACGAGCACCTGGTCGGCGGTGTCGTGGCGCTGCATCGCCGTGAGGAGCTCGGAGAGCGCCACGTAGGCGTCGAGGTTGTCGGGCATCAGCCGGATGGCCTCGCGGAACTCCTGCTGCGCGAGGGTGCGCTGGTCGCTGGTGGCCGCGAGCGCGCGGCCGAGCCAGTAGTGCAGGCGGCCGTCGTTGGGGTTCTCGCGCACCGCGGGCTCGAGCGCGTTCTTGGCCTCGACGGCCTGGTCGAGCGCGAGGGCGGCCTGGGCCATGCCGATGACCGCGTCGGTGTTGCGGCGGTCGGCGCTGAAGGCGTTGCGGAAGCGCGCCTGGGCGTCGGTGAAGTTCCCCTGGCGGTAGAGGATCGAGCCGATGCCGACGAGGGCGGCGCTGGAGCGGGGCTCGAGCTCCAGCGCTCGCTGGAAGCGCGCCTGCGCGACGCTGATGTGGTCGCGCGCGAGCTCGACCTGACCCGCGACCACGAAGGCGTCGGCGCGCTCGGAGGCCGAGGCGTACTGCGCGGACTGGGGCGAAGGCTGCCCGTTGCGGCCGCTGCCCACGAGGTCGGCCAGGAGCGACAAGGCCCGGCCCCGGTCGACCTCGCGCTGGCCCAGGATGCGCGCCAGGAGGACCCTCGCGCTGGGGTGCCGGGGCTCGTCGCGGAGCACCTCCTCGGCGACGCGGCGCGCGCCGGCGATGTCTCCCGTGGAGAAGAACGCGCGAGCGAGGAGGTAGCGCGAGCGCGCGGTGGGGTGCCTCTGCCGCCCGGTGGTCGCGAAGCGGAGCCACTGGGTGGTGTCGTTGAGCTCCGCGGCGGCCATGGTAGCGAGGTCGCGGCCGTTGGGGTCGGTGCGCGCGAGGCGCAGGGCCTCGCGGGCGTTGCCGCGGGCGAGCGCGTCGGCGGCGCGGGCGAGCGCGAGGTGGTGGGTGCTGGGG
>JAEYZO010000256.1 GCA_023428035.1 Pseudomonadota bacterium
GGCCAGGGCGGACTGCGGCTCACACCCAGCCACCAGGGACAGGCCCACCGAGAGGGCGACGCCTGTCCCCACGGAGCGCGTCGTCTCGGGGCCGAAGGGCGCGTCGCAGAAGGGACACTGCCGCTCGTACGGGTGCGCGGGGCGGTTACACGCGGGGCAGAACACGAATCGCGGCGCCATGGGTGGTGCTCCGATATGTATCGCAACGCAGGGTCCGTCGGTGAGTGACTCCGTGACCGTCGTCAGCGGACGACCGGGAGGCGGGCGCGGGGCTGCGGGCGAGCGGTGACGGCCACGGGCGCGCAGGGTTCTTCGACGAGCTCCCAGCGGCCGTGGTCGAAGGGGAGCCCCGGCGCGGGCTCGACGCGCACGAGGCGCTCGCGCAGTCCGCGGCGGGCGAGCTCCAGCGCGCGGTGGTGGCAGTAGGGGTTGTTGCCCGGTCGGCCGAAGAAGACGTGCGAGGTCCAGGTGCAGCCGCCGCGGCAGGCGTCGGCGTAGTAGCAGCCGCGGCAGAAGCCCCAGAGGTCGTCGACGGTGCGGTCGCGGGTGTAGCGCAGCTCGCGGGAGCGCTCCCAGACCTCGCGGATCGGTCGCTCCCTCACGTTGCCCCCGACCCAGGGCGAGGTCGGCAGCGAGGGGCAGCCCTTGATGGAGCCGTCGCTCTCGATGCCGAGGAGGTGCGTGCCCGCGGTGCAGCCGGGCACGAGGGTGTCGGGCCGTACCGTGCCGCGCAGCACCGACTCGTAGGGGCCGAAGTAGCCCACGTTGTTGCCCGGCCACAGCGCCACCGAGCGCTCGGCCCCGCGCGCCGCGAGCGACGCCAGCAGCGGGAACACCTCGATCAGCTCCCACGGTTGCAGCAGCCACTCGGGCCGCTCGGCCGCGCGCCCCATCGGGACGGTGAGCGCGATCTGCCACGCGAAGCAGCCGCGGTCGGCCATCAGCTCGAGCACCGCGGGCAGGTCGGGGACGCTCAGCCGGTTGACCTGGCTGTTGACCGACACCGGCACCCCCGCGTCGAGGAGGTTGTCGATCGCCGCGAGCGCCGCGTCGAAGCTGCCGTCAAGCCCGCGCTGCTGGTCGTGCGCGGCGCGCAGCCCGTCGAGGGAGACCGACACGCTCTCGACCCCCGCGTCGCGCGCGGCGCGGGCGCGCTCGGGGGTCATCCCTCGGCCGCCGGTGGGCATCGTGCACGACATCCCCGCGGCGCGGACGGCTGCGATCACGTCGGTCCACGACTCGTGCAGGTAGGCCTCGCCGCCGATGAGGGTGACCTCGGTGGCGCCCATCTCCGCGAGCTGCCGCACGACCTCGAGGGCCTCGTCGCGGCCGAGCTCGTCGGCGCGGGGGCGACCCGCGCGGGAGCCGCAGTGTCGGCAGGCGAGGTCGCAGCGGAGCGTGAGCTCCCACACCACGTAGGTGAGCCCCATGGCGGGCGTCGGCGCGACGCGGGACATCGCGCCGGCGACGATACACCGCGCCCCAGCGCTGCGCGGGGTGTACTCCGGAAGGATGAGCTACGGCGACGTCTTCCGCGTGACCGACCGCGACGCGCTCTGGGCCCTGGTCGAGGCGCACCCGCTCGCGTGCCTCGTCGTCGTCGACGGCGGCGAGCCCGTGATCGCGCACGCGCCGCTGATCCTCCGCGGCGACTCGCTGGAGGGCCACGTGGCGCGGGGCAACCCCCTGGCGCGGCACGCGCTCGACGGCTCGGCGGTGACGGCGCTCTTTCAGGGGCCCGACGCCTACGTCTCGCCGCGGTGGTACGCGCGCCCCCGCGAGCAGGTGCCGACCTGGAACTACGCCGTGGTCCGCGTGTGGGGCCGCCTCTCGGCCATGGACGGCGACGGCGCGCTCCGGCACCTCGACGCTCTGTCTCAGCGCTTCGAGGGCGAGGGCGCTGACGCTTGGCGCGCGTCGTGGCTCGACGCCGAGGCGCTCGCCGCGATGGCCCGCGGCGTCGTGGCGTTTCGCGTCCAGGTCGACCGCGTCGAGGGCCGCTTCAAGCTGAGCCAGAACCGCGACGAGGGAGACCGACGGAGCGTGGAGTCCGCGCTGCTCGCGCGAGGGGCGCGCGGCGACGAGGCGGTGGCGGCTCTGATGCGCGCGGGGGCGAGGTCGTGAGCCGCGAGGCGTGAGCGCGTCGCGTGAAGCGGCCGGGATCACCTACGGAGCCGGCGGGTGGGTGTCGGTTCGACGGTCGCGCCGTCACGGCGGTGAGGTCACGATCAACGACTTCGGCGCTTCGGCCCCGCGGGCTGAAGCCCTATCACTTCTACACATCTCGACCCGATCGCAGGCGACGTGCGGTGGCGCTGGTGGAGGCGCGCGGCGTGGCGCTTCGGTCCCGCGCACGACCACCCCCTCGCCCGCGCCGCGTGGGTCGTTCTCCATCGGCCTCCGCGCCGAGGGTACACCGGGCGGGGCGAGACGCGCGCTCAGGCGCCGGGCTGCGCGCTCACGCAGATGGGGTGCGTGCCCGCCTTGTCGGTGTAGCTCCCGCAGCGGTCTCCCTCGGCGCAGTCGCAGTCGGCGCGGCAGGGCCGCCAGCAGAAGTGCTGCGCGACGAAGCCCGAGAAGGTGAGGCACTCGTAGCCGGCGCCGCACGCGGGCGACGAAGGGTCGCACATCGCCCGGTCGGGGGTGCGAGCGATGGCGGGGCGCGCGCACGCGTCACCCGCGACGTCGATGGGCGAAGCTGTGTCGGTGGGCGAGCCTGCGTCCGTGGTGCCGGTGTCGGTGGGCGAGCCTGCGTCGGTGGGCGAGCCTGCGTCGGTGGTTGACCCGGTGTCCGTCGTGGGGCCCGCGTCCGTCGAACCGGTGTCGACAGGAGTCGACGCGTCCTGGGTCGACGAGGTGGAGCCGCAGGCGACGAGCGCCGCGGCGAGGACGAGGGGTGCGAAGCGAAGGTGTCTCATGGCGCTGACAGTGGAGCACCCTCCGCGCGGGTTGTGAACGCGGGCCGCGGGCTCGACGACGCTACGCGAAGCTCGCGCCCGGCGCGCTCACCGGGCCTCGGCCTCCTCCCACAGCGCCTGCCACGCTCGCGCCTCGCGCAGCGCGCGACGTCGACGCCGGGAGTAGTACGCCATCGTCCCCGCGAGGATCGCCGCCGCGACGCCGAAGCCCACCAGGGCTCGCCACGGCTCGGCGCTGTAGAGCGCCCAGCGCGCGCGGATCAGCACGGGGGCCCACAGGGCCACCGCGAGGCCCATCACCGCCGTCCACGCGAGGGCGAAGGAGAACCACCGCGCCTCGGCCTGGCGCCGCGCGAGGGTCGCGGCGAGGTGCGCGCGCACCGTGTCTCCCCGGGGCGCCCACTGCCCGCGGTAGACGAAGGCGAGGTAGCCCACCCACGCGGCCATCCCCGCGGTCGACGCGCAGGCCATCGGCAGGAGCGCCGGCGCGCCGCGGCGCGCGATGAGCGCCCACCAGAACACGCAGACGCCCGTCGCGGCGACGAGCTCCAACGCCGTCCCTACCCAGAGACGCCGCGTCTCTCGACGCACCTGCGCCGAGAGCGAGGCCGCGTCGGGGAGCGTCGACGGGGTCACGTCAGCGCCGAGGTAGTCGTCCTGCCAGGCCTGCCACTCATCGGGGTCCTGCGGGGTCGACGCGGGCGTCGTGGGCGCGCTGCTGGGTCGCGGCGGCGAGGGCGGCGTTGTGGGCCACGCGCAGCGCGAAGGTCCGCACGCTGCTCTCCCCGCGGAACTGTGGGAGCGCGCGGCAGAGGGCGAGGGCGATCTCCTGCGAGAGGTCGGCGCGCTGGTCGGCGCTGCGGGCGTAGGTCGCGGCCACGCGGCGCAGGCTGCTCCCGTCGAGCGACAGCACCGACGCGAGGTCGACGGCTGCGGCCTCGGTGGCGCGGGGCGCGGTCTCGTCGATGCGATCGGGCAACGCGGCCATCTCGGCCCGTGACAGAGGGCCGCCGCGCCGGATCCTTACAGGAAAAGCGACGCCCCCGCGTCGCCGCCATCTCAGTACGGGAGCGAACGGCCGGAGCGCGCGACACGGTGGCGGCGGCGCCCATGCCGCGCGCGCCGCGTCGAGGGCCCCGGCTACGATGCGCGCCTCACCGGGAGACCCACGATGAAAGCCCTTCGTCCTTTCTCGACCGTGGCCCTCTGCCTCGCGGCCTGGCTCGTCGCCGTACCGTCGCGGGCGCACCCCGTCACGCCCGACGGGAGCGCCGCCGACTGGTTCACCCGCGAGGCCACCGCCGACAACCTCGGCGTGATCGCGCGCAACGCGACGAGCCAGGGAGAGTACGTCTGGCGCGACGCCGCGGGAGACACCCGCACCGACCTCGCGACCCCCGAGGGCGCCGCCGACCTCACCCGCGTGCGCGTCACCGGCGACGCGTCGGGGCTGTCGTTCCTCGTGGTGCTCGCGAGCCCGACGGCGGCGACCGACGCCGACCCGGTGCAGCTCCAGGTCGCCATCGACACCAACCAGGTGAGCGGGTCGGGTCAGTCCGAGCTCGCGGGCTTCGCCGACACCACCGTCGCGGCGACGGCGGCGTGGGAGTACCTCCTCCAGACGCAGCTCCGTACGGGCTCGCAGCTCCTCGTGCGCGACCAGACCTTCGCGACGGTGGGCGCGCCCATCGCCGTGGGCGTCGCGAGCGCGACCAACACCACCCTGGAGTTCACCGTCCCGTGGTCGCGCTTCGGGCTCTCGGGCCCGCCGTCGACGCCGCTGCGCTTCACCGTGGCGACCTTCCGCGAGCGCTCCGACGGGAACACGGTCTCCATCGGCGACGCGTCGGTCTCGAACGCGCTCGACGCGGTGAGCGACTACAACGCCCCCCGCGCGACGGCGCCGTACCCCAACACCTTCGCGGAGTTCAGCACCGCGGGAGACCGCGCCGTCGACTACAGCTTCGACGTGTACTTCGGCGCCGACGGCGAGCCCTACGCGCCGCTGCAGGTGACCCGCTACGTCTCCAACGCGGCGAGCGACGCGACCAACGGCGGAGACTGGATCGCGGTCCGCAACGTCACCCCCGCGCCCCTGTCGCTCGCGGGCTTCCGCGTCACCGACGAGGAGACCGTCGGCGCGGGCGAGGGGGCCGTGAGCCTGCCGAGCGCGGCCACCCTCGCGCCGGGAGGGGTGTTCGTGCTCTCGACCAGCGGCGTGAACTACGCGGCGCGCTACGGAGAGCCCGCCGACGGCGAGTGGGCCAACACCGACGCGACGCCCGACCTCGCGGCCTACCCGACCTGGGCCACGGGCTCGCTGAACATCGCGAACGGGGGCGACGAGGTGATCGTGCTCGACCGCTCTCACACCGCGGTCGACGTCGTGGTGTACGGCTCCGGCGCCTACGCGGGCGTCACGTCGATGCCGGCCCCGGCCGCGGCCCCGGCCGCCGCCC
>JAEYZO010000314.1 GCA_023428035.1 Pseudomonadota bacterium
GTGCTCGCCCCACCAGGGGAAGAGGTGCCCGGTGTTGAGCACGATCGGCAGGAAGAGGACCGCGAACACCGGCAGCGCCGACATGAAGAACTCGGCGGTGCGTCGCACCGACACGCTCCACCCGGCGTTGGTGAGGTGCTGCAGCAGCACGAAGAAGGTCGACCCGATCGCCAGGGTGAGGAACACCGCGAAGGCGAAGAGGTACGAGAACGAGAAGCGCTGGGCGTTCATGCCCATGCCGGCGAGCGAGGCGCCGAGGCCGACGACGCCGAGGCCGGCGAAGATCTTCCACGCCGAGGCGAAGGGCCCGCTGGTGATGCGGTAGTCGGTGCTCACTGGGCGCCTCCCTGGGCCTGGCTGAGCTGGAGCGCGCGCACGTACGAGACGATGGCCCAGCGGTCGCGCGTCGGGATCTGCGCGGCGTAGCCAGGCATGTTGCGCACGCCGTTACGGATGGTGGCGTAGAGCTGCCCGTCGGGCGCGTGCCGCAGGCGCTCGTCGTTGAGGTTCGCGGGCTGGGGGTAGTTGTACGGCGGGGGCTCGTTGAGGGCGCGGGGCAGCGAGCGGAGGTAGACCAGGCCCCGGCCGTCGCCCGCGGCGCCGTGGCACGGCGTACAGTAGATGTTGTAGCGGTCGCGGCCCCGGGCGATCATCGCCTCGGCGCCGCCGAAGGACTGCGCCACCGACGCGGGGGCGGCGGTCACGTAGGCGTTGCTGTCGGGCTCGTGGCCCTCCTGCAGGGCGTCGTCGTCGAAGGCCTCGTCGCGGCCGACGGAGAAGCCGAAGTAGCGGGGGTTCGCGCCGCCCGGGAAGCGCGCGACGGTGCCCAGGGGCGTGGGGCGCATCGTGCGGTGGTCGCTGAAGAAGCGGCTGCGCGCCTGGGAGTTGTACCGCTGCTGGAAGTGCATGTTCCGCAGCAGCATGATCGGCGGGTCGGACGAGACCTCGCCTCGGCAGGCGCCGAGCGCGACCGCCAGCGCGGCGGTGATGGTGAGGGCGCGGGTCACGGCTCGTTGTCCTCGATGATCTCGATGTGGGTCGGGTGCGCGGACTCGAGGAGCTCGCGCGTGGCCTTCTCGTCGAACTTCGGGTCGGCGTACTCGACGCTCACGAAGAACTTGTCGTCGGTGGCGGCGCGGAAGCGCTCGCTCTCGAAGAGCGGGTGGTGGTGCCGCGGGAGGCGGTTGAGGCCGAGCATCCCGAAGACCGCCCCGAAGGCCGAGAAGAGCACGGTGAGCTCGAAGGCCACGGGCACCATGCTCGGGAGGGAGATCGGCGGCTTGCCGCCGATGACCAGGGCGTAGTCGATGCCGTTCATCCACACCATCATCGAGACGGCGGCGGTGAAGCCCGTGAGGCCCATGCCGAAGACGATCCAGCCGAGCTTCGAGTCGGGCAGGCCCATGGCCTTGTCCATCCCGTGCACGGGGAAGGGGGTGTGGGCGTCGAAGCGGGTGTAGCCGCCGTCGCGGAGCTTCTCCGCGGCGTGCACGCACGCGGCGGGGGTGTCGAACTCGGCGAGGAGGATCGCGGGGGAGCCGCCTTCGACGGCGACCCGGGTGAGCTCGGCGCTCATCACGCCCCCTCCCCCGCGGCGAGCGCGGGCTCAGGGTGGTGGTCGTCGCCGTGCCCCGCGTGGTGCGGGTGGGCGTCGGCCTCGGGGAGCACGGACTTCAGCTCGGCGATGGCGATCATCGGGATCCACCGGATGAAGAGCAGGAAGAGGGTGAAGAAGAGCCCGATCGAGCCCAGGTAGGTGGTGATGTCGATGGCCGTGGGGTGGAAGTACCCCCACGACGAGGGGATGAAGTCGCGGTGGAGCGAGGTCACGATGATGACGAAGCGCTCGAACCACATGCCGATGTTGATGAAGATCGAGACGACGAAGCTCAGCGGGATGTTGGTGCGGAGCTTCTTCGACCAGAAGAGCTGCGGCGAGATGACGTTGCAGCTGATCATGATCCAGTACGCCCAGGCGTACGGGCCCGTCGCGCGGTTGATGAAGACGTAGCGCTCGTAGGGGTTGCCGGAGTACCACGCGACGAAGAACTCCATCGCGTACGCGTAGCCAACGAGGGAGCCCGTCGCGAGCATGATCTTGTTCATCAGCTCGATGTGGGTCATCGTGACGAGGTCGGTGAGCTTGAAGACGACGCGGGCGATGAGCAGGAGGGTCATCACCATCGCGAAGCCCGAGAACACGGCGCCGGCGACGAAGTAGGGGGGGAAGATGGTGGTGTGCCAGCCGGGCTCCACCGAGGTGGCGAAGTCGAAGGACACCACCGAGTGCACCGAGAGCACCAGGGGGGTGCTGAGGGCGGCGAGGATGAGGTACGCGCGCTCGTAGTTCTGCCAGTGGCGGTTCGAGCCGCGCCAGCCGAGGGCGAAGAAGCCGTAGACCATGCGGCGCACGCGGGCCTTCGCGCGGTCACGGAGCGTCGCGAAGTCGGGGATGAGGCCCGTGTACCAGAACAGCGTCGAGACGGTGAAGTAGGTCGAGACGGCGAAGACGTCCCAGAGGAGCGGGCTCTTGAAGTTGGGCCACATGCTCATCTGGTTGGGGATCGGGAAGAGGTAGTACGCGTGCCAGACGCGCCCGACGTGGATCCCCGGGAAGAGCAGGGCGCAGATGACCGCGAAGATGGTCATCGCCTCGGCGAAGCGGTTGATCGACGTGCGCCACTTCTGCCTGAAGAGGAAGAGCACCGCGGAGATCAGCGTGCCCGCGTGGCCGATGCCGACCCACCATACGAAGTTGGTGATGTCCCAGGCCCAGGCGACGGGGCTGTTGTTGCCCCACACGCCGACGCCTCGGTAGAAGAGGTAGGCCACCGACAGGCCCAGGATGCCCGTGCAGGTGAGCGCCGTGAGGAACGCGATCCACCAGCCCTTGGGGGCCGGGTGCTCGGTCACGCGGCTCACCGACTCGGTGATCGCGCGGAAGGTCGTGCGCGGCGCGACGAGGTCCTTCTCGCCGATGGCCTTGATAGGAGCGTCGAAGCTCATCCGAGCATCTCCGGGTTCGGATTGCGGATCTTCGCGAGGTAGGTGGTGCGGGGCTGCGTGCCGATGTCGCCGAGGAGCGCGTAGCGGCGGTCGTCGCGGTGCATCCGCGCGATGCGGCTCTCGCGGTCGTGCAGGTCGCCGAACACGATCGCGTCGGCGGGGCAGGCCTGCTGGCACGCCGTGGCGAGCTCGCCGTCGCGGATCGGGCGGTTGCCCTCGCGCTTCGCCTCGATCTTGCGCGACTGGATGCGCTGCACGCAGTAGGTGCACTTCTCCATCACGCCGCGGAAGCGCACCGTGACGTTGGGGTTCATCTGCATCCGCACGGTCTCGGGCATGTCGAACCAGTCGGGCTGGTACACGCCGTCGTTGTGGAAGTTCAGGTAGTTGAACCTCCGGACCTTGTAGGGGCAGTTGTTGGCGCAGTACCGCGTGCCGATGCAGCGGTTGTAGGCCATCTCGTTGAGGCCCTCGGGGCTGTGCACCGTGGCGTTCACCGGGCACACGTTCTCGCAGGGGGCCTCTTCGCAGTGCACGCACGCGAGGGGCTGAAAGGCCGTCATCGGGTCGCTGGTCGCCGCGGGGTCGTCGTCGCCGCGCGTGGCGGAGTTCAGCGCGGGGCTGACGAAGTAACGGTCGACGCGGAGCCAGTGCATCTCGCGGCCCTGCGCCACCCGCTCCTTGCCCACGACGGGGATGTTGTTCTCGGCCTGGCAGGCCACCGCGCAGGCGTTGCAGCCCGTGCAGAGGTTGAGGTCGATGGTCATCGCCCACTTGTGAAGGTCGGGGCGGGCGGGGTCGTCGTAGTTCACCTCCTGCCAGAGGGGCAGGGTGCGCGGCGTGGGTGAGCGCTGCGCGGCGAAGTTCGGCGTCTCGTTGAACTGGGCCAGCGTCGCCTCGACGGCGATGGGGCGGCCCTCCATCCGGTGGTGGTCCTGCGTCTGCGAGATCGGGTAGCGGTCGCCGGTCTTCGTGACCGACACGCCGTCGAGGAACCACGGGCTCGCCGACGAGCGCAGCGGGTTCACGTCGAAGCCCCTGCCCGTGCCCACGCGGCCGGCCTTGGTGCGGCCCCACCCGAGGGGGAGCCCCACGCTCCAGTCGGCCTGCCCCGGGAGCACCCACGCGACGATCTCGACCGCGCGGTTGCCCTTGGTGAGCCGCACCTTGTCGCCCGACGCGACCCCCAGCGCCTCGGCCGTCGCGGGGGAGAAGTACGCCGCGTTGTCCCAGGTGATGCGGGTGATCGGGTCGGGGAGCTCCGCGAGCCACGCGTTGGTGGCCTCGCGACCGTCGAGCATCTTGGCGTCGACGACGAAGTTCACCTCGAGGTTCGAGCGGCCCACCGGCGACGAGGCTCGGCCCCGCATCGCGGCGGCCATCTCGACCGAGCGGATCGGGGGCACCTGCGGCGCGGCCTGCGCCTCGGTGAGCACGCCGCGGTTGAGCGCCCGGCGCCACGCCCGCTCGAAGATCACCGCCGGGGTGTTGCCCTGGTGCGTCTCGCGCACGAGCTCGTAGCCGCGCTTCGCGGTGGCGTCGGCCACGCGGGCGAGGAGCTCGATGTCGCTCCACCCGCGGTAGAGCGGTTGGATGAGGGGCTGCTGCACCGCGACGGTGCCGTCGAGGCCCTGGGCGTCGCCCCAGGCCTCGAGGAAGTGCGCCCTCGGCACGCGCCACTGGCAGCGCTCCCCCGTCTCGTCGTGGTGCATCGAGAGGTGCGCCGAGAAGCGCGCCCGGCCGATCTTCGCGCCGAGGTCGAGGTCCGCCGGGGCGTCGTAGACGGGGTTGCCGCCGAGGATGATGAGCGACTGCGCCTGGCCCGACTCCAGGTCGCGCGCGAGCTCGACGAGGTCGGTGAGGTTGTCTCGCTCGGCGTCGTCGACGGCGGGCGCGTAGGTCACGGTCTGACCCGCGTTGCCGAGGGCCTGGTTGAGCGCGTGAACGAGCGCGTGAACGGCGGGCGGCTGGCGCGAGCCGGCGACCAGCACGGAGCTCCCGCGGTGCGCGGCGAGCTCGGCGGCGACGGCGTTCACCCAGCGCTCGGG
>JAEYZO010000534.1 GCA_023428035.1 Pseudomonadota bacterium
TCGACCTCTCGCGCTTCCTCGAAGCGGCGGCGCCCTCGGCCGGCCTCGACAAGACCGTGGTCTCGGGGGACGAGGTCGACCTCTCGGCCACGGCCATCGACGCGCCGCGGCTCGACCGCACCTTCACCCCGGGCGATCGCGCCCCCGCTCCGCGCGGCGCTCCGCCGTCGCGACCGTCGCCCGCGCTCGACCGCACCTTCATCGCCGGTGACGACGCCCCCGCGGCGCGCTCCGGCGGCGCTCCACGTTCGCGGCCTCCGATCGACGCGACCCTCATCGCCGGCGCGCACGAGGACCTCGGCGCCACGATGGGCTACGACGCGGGCCCGTCGCTACGCCCACAAATGGCTTCGCTCGACGCGACCTTCGTCGCCGGTGCAGCGAGGCCCCCGGTCGCCGCGCCCGTCGCGCCGCCGGTGCACCAGCTCCCGCCGCTGGCGTCGCATCCGCCGCGGCCGGTGGTGATGCCCGCGGTGCAGTCGCCGGTGCTCACTCCGCCACCAGCGACGCGGGGGCCGTCGGAGACGACGCGCAACCTCACCTACGTCGCGGCCGTGGCGATCATCGTGGGCGCGGTGGTGGCGGCGGTGGTGCTGGCGGTGGCGCGGTGGTGAGCGACGGTCAGCGAACGACCAGCCAGCGGCCGTCGACGCGGCCGACGTAGACCTGCATCGCCTGCTCCTCGCGCGAGCGGGAGACGCGCATCCCGATCAGCTCGCCCCCGTCGGCGCGGGCTACGTGGAGAGCCCTGTCGGCGCCGCACGGCGTGAACCGCAGGGCGGAGACCTCGACCGGGGTCACTCCGTACCCCTCGTCATCGAACACCTCGCGAAAGCTCTCACGCACCTCGGCGCGGTGGGCGTCGAGCTCCCACTCAAAGGCCGAGGCCATCTCTCGGGTGCGGAAGTCGAGCAGCCGCGTCACGCCGTCGAGGTCGCGGCGGGCGAAGGCCGCGTGGAGCTCGGCGCAGAGAGCCCGGGCGGCGTCGAGCTCCGCGTCATCAAGCTCGGACACAGGCTCGCCGTGCTCCCAGAGAGAAGACTCTACGTACTCTGAGGGCGTGAAGGGCAACGAGAGCGCGAAGGGCTCGAACTCCGCGCCCTCGGGGAGCGACCACGAGAGCCGAGCGAGGGGAGCCCCGCCGGGGTCGGGGCCGGTGAGGCTCAGGTCGAAGCCCGGCGCGGAGTCTTCTTCGTCGAGCGGAGAGAACAGCGCGGTGAGGAGGTTCCCCTCGGGGAGCAGCCAGGCGTTGAGGGGGTACTGCAACGCGAGCGGTGTAGAGCCCTCGTAGCGCAGGAGCGGGGCGTCGTTGGCGCCGACCTGCGCGCGGAGGCCACGGACTCGGACCAGAAGCTGTGCGACGGGGGCCATGGGGCTCTAGCGCTTCCTCTCGAAGAGAACGTGTCGCGTCTTCACGCTCCGCTCGCCGCAGACGGGGAACTCCCAGGAGTCTTCGCCGCTCCAGATCAGCGCGCGGCCGAGCAGCTTCACCTTCATCGTGATGGGCGCCCAGGTCGCCTCGCCGGCGAACGCGAGCGCCTCGCCGTCGTACTCCAGCGAGCCCTCACACGTCGCCTTCGTTTCTGCGCCGCCCTCGACGATCGCGCCGAGCAGCTTGACCGCGCCTACGCTCGCGTAGATCCCCAGCCCGAAGGAGCCCTCGGTCTCGGCCTTGCCTTCGAAGGCGTCCTCCGGGAGCGCCCGGTGGCCCGGGCTTCGTGAGGCCGAGCACTCCGCCGTGAGGGTGTTCGTCCAGCTGGCGTCGGCCCACACGCCGACGTCGGCGACGTATTTCTGCAACGTGGGCGGCCACCGGAGGAAGACACCGAGCGCTGACACCGTGACGCGGCCGGAGACCGTTCCTGAGAGGGTGAAGCGCCACCCTTCGGAGTGACGCACCTGCCAGCTCGTCTCGTCTTCGCTCCAGCCGGAGAAGAGCTCGAAGGCCCCCGTGACTGATCCGTCGAGGGAGGGCGTGGTGTTCAGGAGCGTGCGTGTCAGGGCCTCTACGGGCTCCGAGAGGTCGACTGAGGCCTCGAGCGCCACCGCGCACACGAGCTGATCGCCGGGGAACACCTCGACGCGCAGCGCCGCGGGCTCACCCTCGCAGCCGTCGGCGCTCAACGAGTACACCGTAGGCCGCGCCCTGTGGTCGGCGGGGCCACCACCGCGCCACTCGAAGGTGGTCTCCGCGCTCAGCTCCCGGGCGCCGCCGCCTTCGCTGGCGACGCTGCTCGCGTGATGGCGCCCGCAGGTCTGGGAGCGCCGCGGCTGCACGCGCGGCGAGGCCGCGCCGCCAGTGTCGTTACGGTAGGTGATCTTGTGGGAGAGCGAGACCTTCGGCGCGCCTCCGCCGGTGCTGGGCCT
This sequence comes from Pseudomonadota bacterium, assembly GCA_023428035.1. Lineage (GTDB taxonomy): Bacteria > Myxococcota_A > Polyangia > Polyangiales > JAEYZO01. Next base: position 2,368 of record JAEYZO010000534.1, read on the forward strand.
GGGCGCGGCGTCACGCGCGCGCAGGGCGTCGATCATCCCGCCAAGCCCGCGTGACCTGAAGAGTGACCGGATGGTCGACGCGGACTCGTTGAACTCGCTGACCGAGTCTTCGAGCGCCTTGAGCGCGGTGAGGTTGAAGGGAAAGGCCTGCTCGAACGAACGACTCGCGGTCGGTTCGGGGACCACGCGGAGCACGCCGTCGGGACCGGGTTGACGCTTCGCGCGCCGGCCCTTGTCGTCGAGCACCTCGAAGCCCGTCACTACGCAACGCTCGCTCGTCGCGGTGGTCGTCGCGGCGGTCGTCGCGGGCTCTACCCGCTTTCGGGGTGCGGGCGGTCGGGGCGCGGGCGCCGTTCGCGGCTTCGCTGGTGACCAGGGGCGGCGGTCGAAATCGGGGAAGGTCACCTCGCACTCGCCCGCGGGGATGCCGTCGAGGCGCGCAACGCCCTGCTTGTCGAGCGTCCCGTGGCGCAGCTCACCGTCGGGCAGCTTGATGGTGTAGCGCGCGAAGGGCACCGGCCGCGGAGGGTCGTGGTCGTCCTGGAGACGGATGGCGATCCAGTGGTCGACCTCGGCGACGCGCTCGGGGGGAGATGCGGCGGAGGAGCGTTCATCCGCGGCGCCGACGGAGGTCCCGCGCATGGGCGTGCGGTCGACGCGCATCCAGAGCCGGCCGTCGCGCAGCGCCGCGAGGAGCGACGAGCGCAAGCGCTGGGGATCTTCGCGTTCCTCGACGCGGAGAGCGCGGAGCACCTCACGCATCTGCGAACGACCGAGCGCCGTCGCGCCGTCGCGTCGGAGCCACGCGTCGAGCGCGCGCTGAGACTCGGACGCGGAGAGCCGCACGCCCTCAGCGCCGTCGACCCCGAGGCCGAGCGCGAAGCGGCGCTCGCTGCCGAAGGTCCAACGACGAACCGCTCTCGTCCCGCTCCCCATCGTTGGAGCGCAGGATGGCAGAGATCCTCACCGCGTGGAAGCGGCCCCACGGGTGACACGGGGCGACGACCTGTGGTAACCGCGTGGTTCCGATGGCGGAGGGGAGAGCCGTGCAACACGTCGTGCGTCAGGGCGAGTGCCTCGCGTCGATCGCGCACCGGCACGGCTTCGCGAACTGGCAGGCGATCTGGGAGCACCCGGCGAACACCGACCTCCGGCTGCGCCGCCCGAACCCCAACGTGATCCACCCCGGCGACGTGCTCTTCATCCCCGAGCGTGAGCCCGTCACCCGCCGCTGCGTGACGGACCAGCAGCACACCTTCACCGTGAGCCGCCCGCGCTGGCGCTTTCGGCTGAAGGTGGCGGATCACACAGGCGAAGTCCTCGCGGGCGTAGCATTCACGCTCGCGATCGAAGACGTCGAGCCGATCGAGGGTACGGTGGGTGACGACGGGATGATCGATGTCGATGTCCCGCCGTGGGCGAAGCTCGGTCGACTCACCGTGCTCGGTGAGGAGATCACGGTTCAATTCGGTCAGCTCGACCCCACAGCGAGGGTGACCGGCGTGCAAGCCCGCTTGCGGAACCTAGGCTACGACCCTGGTCCGACCGACGGCGTGGTGGGCTCGCGCACGCGGCGCGCGCTGCGTCGCTTTCAGAGCGATCACGGCCTCGAAGCCACGGGCGAGCCCGACGCGGCCACGCGAGCGCGGCTCCTCGCGGCGCACGACGAGGACCCCGACGCGCTCGAGGATGAAGACGGGATGGAGGCCGAAGGTGGCTGAAGGCGACGCGCCCGCGACCTTGCCAGCGGCGATCACGGCCGACGGCGCCGCCACGCGCAACGCGCTGCGCCTCGCGCCGAGGCTCTTCAAGGTGCAGCTCCTCGATTGCTTCACGGGTCAGCCCGTCGGCGACGCCCGCACCGCGCGGGTCGAGGTCACGCCCCAGGGAGACGCCGCCCTCACGGCGGTCTGGCCCCTCGCCGGCGCGACGCGCTGGGACGTCGAGCGGCGCTACTGGTTGAAGTCGCTGCCCACGGCCAACACAGCGCTGCGCGACACGGTGCTCATCCCGGTCATGCTCGAGCGCGGCGTGCCACTGCCGGAGGAGCCCGGGCTCAAGGGCGCGGCGAGGGCCTTCGCGGCCTGGCACGCCGACGTGCGCGGCGAGGAGCTTCCCGCCGCGGAGCAGAGCGGCGCTCTCGACGCGAAGGCGCGAGGCGCTCTCCTCAAGGAGTACAACCGCTGCTTCTACGAAGCCGCGAGGGCGCTGCTCGAATTGCACGGCTTCGCGGCGGCTGACGAGGGCGACGCGTGGGGGCCGTCGTCGCAGGCGGCGTTCGAGCGTTGGCAGAGGGTCGAGCTCGACGCGAAGCACCCGTCGAAGCTCTGGTCGGCGAGCACGAAGGCCCTCGCGGTCGCGCTGGCGCGTTCGCCGCGGCGCTACCGCACCGACGGCCAGGGGGTGTTGCGGGTCCCGATCCAGTTGTCCGCCGTGCTGCGCGGCTTCGAGCTCACGCTGGAGTTCGAGGACTACGCGACGGTGATCGAAGCGCCGATGCGCCCGACGCGCGGGTCGCCGCTCGGTGTCGCGACGGTCCATTGGGAGCCCGATGGGGGCTCACCCGTGAACGGAGCGGCGTTCACCCGGGAAGGCGCTGGGCAGAGCAACGCAGACGGACCCTGGGGCTGGAAGCTGTACCTCCGCACTCCGCAGGGGTGGGTGATCGAAGACCGCTTCAGGTCTTTTCAACGCTTCGACGTTCCTCCCGCGATCGAGGGCCGTTGGCCGAAGGCCGAGGCGACGGGCCCGGTGGCTCCGCCGTTCTCTCACCTCTACCTCCGCGATGAAGACCCTGAGTTGGTGCTCCTCGCGCAGACCTGGTGCCAACCTGCCTGGGACGAGGTCAAAGACGCCCCCGACGACGCGCTCACCACGAAAGACAGCTACGTCCCCGCGCTCGAGGCCGCGAGACCGCTCCACCGTGGTCGTCACCTCCACGTCGTCACCCGCGCCGACGGGCTGTCTGGCTCCGAGCCAGACCCCTACGAGCGCACCATCGGCTACGGCTACCTTGACCCTCATACCGGGATCGGCAACGACGAAGGGCGGTATCGCAGCGGCGACGGTCACGGTGGGATCGACGTTCACGCGGCCGTGGGGGCCCCGGTCTTCGCGGTCGCGCCGGGCCGGGCGTCGCGCGCGAACCAGACAAACACCGCGGGTCAACTGTCTGGCGTCGGGTACTACGTACAGCTCCATTTCGACGCGAAGTCTCTGCGAGACAGCCGGATCTCGTATGGCCACCTCGACGACGACTCGAGGATCGCCCCGGGGGGCTCGTCGCGCGTGAAGGCTGGTCAGATCCTCGGCTTCGCGAGGCGCTCGGGGAACCTCGGCGCGTTCGGTGACAACCCCGGCCACACCCACCTCCAGATGACGAAGCCGAGCGCGGTCGGTATCGCGGCGAAGCGCTCGACCGCCGCGCTCGTCGCGGCGATGCCAGAGGGGCTCTTTCCCACGCACGGCCACCCGCACCTGTTCCCGTGTCGCTGCGAGTGCTTCGGGGGCGCGGCGGGCGTGCCCCCGGTGGGCGTGCCGGCGGCGGTGGTGGGCTGTGATTTCTCCGCCCCGCGCTTCACCCGCTCGTGCTGGGCCGTCAGCCGACTCGTGTGTCCCCACATCCATGAGAAGCCTGTGGGGGACGTCTTCCGACTTCAAGCCCAGCTCCGTTACCTCTTCAAGAACCCGGGCCGTCGCGCCTACGCTGGAGGCTGGCGCCCGCCGTTCTCAGTTTCCAGCGATCCCGCCAGCCCGTGGGACAGCCCGCGGCCCGACGTTGACTTCGTTGACCTTGGCTCCGTCGATGGGCGTGCCGCGCTCGGTACACGCACTCAGGCGGCGATCCACGCGTTCCTCACGATCTTCGGGTTCCATACCCAACCGATGCTGCCCACGGTCAATTACATCCCACTCATGACCCCCACCGCTCTGGCACTCCTCGATCACCTCGCCCCCGTCGTCGTCCCACGGTAGCCCGATGACCGCTTCCCCGATGGAGCCTCCCGATGCCCGATGACACCCTCCCCGGCGACGTCCTCCCCGAGGTCACGTACGCCGTCTCGATCACCGGCGTCTCCTCCTCCGTGGCGCTCTCCCGCTGGCACTGCGTCGAGGCCCTGCACGAGCCCTACGAGTGCGTCGTCGAGCTCGCCTTCGAGCTCGGTCACGCCCCTCCCATCGCCTCGCTCCTCGAGAAGTCCCTCTCGCTCTCGCTCACCCGCGGCGCTCTCTCTCGCCACTTCACCGGGCTCATCACCGAGGTCGAAGACCGCGGCGTCACCGCGGGGCACCACCTCGTCACCGTCGTCGCGCGGCCCGAGCTATGGCTCCTCTCGCAGCGCGCGCACAACCGGGTGTTCCAGTCCGTCGACAGCGTGGCCATCACCCGCGCCGTGCTCACCGCCGCCGGGCTCTACGCCGGCCCGCGCTTCAAGCTCGACCACGCTCCGACCACCCCTCCCGCGCGCGAGTACTGCGTCCAGCTCGGAGAGACCGACCTGGAGTTCATCACCCGCATCCTCGCCGAAGACGGACTCACCCTCGCGTTCGAGCACACCCCGAAGGGAGAGACCCTGCTCCTCCTCGACGGCGCGTCGGTCAGCGCCTTCACCAAGGTCCAGACCCTCGACCACGCCCCGGTGCGCGTGATGGGCGACGGCATCCACACCGCGTCGAGCGAGTGCGTCGGTCGCCTCGAGGCCCTCGGCGCGCTCACCTCCACCGCGTGGGTTGGCCGCGACTGGGACTTCACCCATCCCCGCGTCGTGCTCCACGCGAAGTCCGGCGACGGCGCGCGGGTGATGGAGCGCTACCCCGCGGGCTATCACCTCGGCCGCTACAGCGGCGACCTCTACGGCGCCCCCGACGCGAGCGCGCACGCGAAGCTCCGACAGCAGCGCGCTGGCGCTTCGGCGAAGGGCGCTCGTGGAATGGGCGTGGTGACGGGCTTCTCCGTGGGGCTGCGCGTCGACCTCGCGGAGCCCGGCTCCGGCGTCGACCGCTCGCTCGACGGCACTCACCTCCTCACCCGCGTCGTGCACTCGGGCGAGTGCCCCGAGGTGACCCACGCGGCGAGCGATGGCGTGAGCGGCGAGGACCGCTACGCCAACAGCTTCGAGTGCGTGCCCGTCGCGCAGGTGTTCCGGCCCGCCGTGCCCGCGAAGCCCAGGGTGGGCGCGCCGCAGAGCGCCGTGGTGGTGGGCGAGACCGAGTCGTCCTCCGAAGAGATCGTCACCGACCACTACGGCCGCGTGCGGGTGCGCTTCCACTGGGACCAGCCCGAGGCGCGCGCGGGCGCGCAGCAGGGCACCCCGGCGTCGTGCTGGCTCCGCGTGGCGCAGTCGTGGGCGGGCGCGGGCTGGGGCTCGCTCTTCATCCCGCGCGTGGGGATGGAGGTCGTGGTGCAGTTCCTCGACGGCGACCCCGACCGGCCCTTCGTCGCGGGGTGCCTCTACAACAAGGCCAACGAGCCGCCCTTCGAGCTTCCGGGAAAGCGCACCCGCAGCGTGATCCGCACGCAGAGCACGCCGCGCAACGGAGGCTTCAACGAGCTGCGCTTCGACGACGACGCCGGCCACGAAGAGGTGGTCTTCCGCGCGCAGCGCGACCACAAGGAGCACGTGCTCCACGACCACGACGTGAAGGTCGACCACGACCGCTCGGAGCGCATCGGCCACGACGTGGCGACGGAGATCGGCCACGACCACCGCCACGACGTGAAGCACGCGCAGCGCTGGCACGTCGACAGCAACCGCACCACGCGCATCGGCGCGAACGACCGCCGCGAGGTCATGGGCGCCGACTCGCACACCGTGCACGACGACATCTCCGTGAGGGGTTTCAAGAACCACCGGCTCACCGTCGACGAGGGCGCCTTCGTCGAGGTGGGCGGAGACTCGGGCACGAAGCTCGACATGCTCCCCGACGAGGCCACCCTCGAGGCGCCCTCGACCATCACCCTGAAGGTCGGAGGCACCAAGCTCGAGATGACCACCTCGGCCTTCAAGGTCGAGTGCAACGGCCACACGATCGAGATCGGCGCCGCGGGGGTGACGGTGAAGAGCGCGCAGGGCGCGAAGGTGGCGCTCGAGGGGCCCAACGTCTCGGTCGAGGCCGCGGCGATGTGCACGGTCAAGGGCGTGCTCGTGAAGATCAACTGAGGAGGTCGCGCGGTGTCTCAACCAGCGGCGAGGCTCGGCGACCAGGCCGCCCACGGAGGCGCGATCCTCATGGGCGCTCCGACGGTGTTGATCGGGTCGAAGCCCGCGGCGCGCGTCGGCGACATGCACGTGTGCCCGATGATGAACGGGCCCGTGCCGCACGTCGGCGGTCCCGTGGTGCTCGGCTCGTTCACGGTCCTATCCGGCGGTGCTCCGCAGGCGCGGCAGGGCGACATGGCGGTGTGCGTGGGCCCGCCCGACACCGTCGCGATGGGCGAGCCCACGGTGCTGGTGGGGATGGCCGGAGGCGGTGGAGGAGGCGCGGGCGCGGTGATGGCGGCGCTGCTCGGCGCGGTGGTGAGCGGGGTGCGCAACGCGATGGGCGAGAACCCGCGCGCGGTGCTGCTCCCCGACGGGAGCTGGGAGACGCGCTTCGGGATCGCGATCACGATCAAGGGGACGCCGGAGTTCCAGGCGAAGACGGTGCGGGACCTGAACACCATCAAGGGGACGAAGAGCGGGAGACAGCTCCTGCGGTCCATCGACGCGAGCGGCAGGACCGTCACCGTCGTGCACGACGGCGGGAAGGGGAACTCCGCGACGGGCTACGGCGACGTGTCGCTGAGCGCGCAGGGCGAGCGCGGCGCCGGGGGGAACGTGAAGGTGGCCTACGACCCGGACCGTACGTCTCTCGCGACGCCTGGCAGCCCCTACGAGACGGCGGTCTGGGCGCAGCCGCCGAACCGACCCGCCGACGTGGGTCTGTTTCACGAACTCGTGCACGCCGACGACATGGCCTACGGTCGCCTCGACGACACGATGGGGACCAACCTCGGGCCCGTCGCGGGCGATCCGATCGAGCACAGCGAGCTTCGGGCCGCGGGGTTGCCGCCCTACGACGTGGGCGAGGCGTACACGGAGAACGTCTACCGTGAGGAGCGCGGGCTACCCGCGCGGACCTTCTACTGAGCGCGGAGATGGAGGACCTGCCGTGGCGTTGACCGTGACCCTGGAGCGAGCGGGTCAGACCGCCGAGCGCGTGGCCTTCCGCTACGCGGTGCAGAACGAGTCGACCGAGGCGGTGATGGTGCTCGACCGGCGATGGGACGCCGCGCGCGACGCCATGGACCGCGACTGGGTCGAGGTCGACCTCGCGGGCACGGGGTGCGTGCTCACGCGAGCGCACGTGGTCCCGCCGCGGAACGTGCGCGTGAGTGAGCCGCGGTTGCCCTACGGCCGCGTGGTCGACCCGGGGGAGCGCAGCGAGTCGGTGATCGAGCTCGCGTTGCCGATCGAGGAGCGCGGCACCCTCGACGCCGCGCTGGACCTCGGCCCGGTACGGGGCGACGCGGGGCTTGCGATGATCGACGCGGTGGTCCTGCGCGTGGGCTGGATACCGATGCCGTCGGTGGACGCGCTCCCGCCCGCGAGTCAGCGAGAGCTCGTGATCGACGGCGAGCGCCTCCGCTGGCTCTCCGCGGGGAGGCTCGCCGCGTCGCAGCGGGTCGCGCAGAGCGAGCCCGTCGCTGTCACGCTCGTCGGCCGTCGCCGGGGCCCGCTCGCGTGAGGTTCGCCGCCGCCCAAGGGAGCTTCGAAGCGCCCGACCACTGGCTCACCCTGGAG
>JAEYZO010000336.1 GCA_023428035.1 Pseudomonadota bacterium
TGTCTGCGGTGGGGATGTCGACGGTGGGTGTGTCGATGGTGGGTGTGTCGACGATGGGGGTGTCGACGGTAGGGATGTCCGCCGCAGCGTCGGGGCCAGGCGTGGGGTCGCTCGAACAGGCGCTCGCGACGAGCGACGCAGCGACGACGAGCGCGGTGAGGCGGGTGGCGGACATCGACGTGACTCCCCTGAGGCTGAGGGTGGCGGTGACGCAGACAAGAGATGCGTCAGTGGCCCCTGAGGTTCACGGAGAGAAACGAAAAGGGGAAGGAGAGGCGGCGAGGCGAGGCCGGGATCGAAGCGCCGCCCGTCGCGGAGCCTTCGCTCCGCGCCCAAGGGGGGAGCGCCTGCCCGCTACATCCGCGGGGTGAGCGAGAGGCGGCCCTGGTCGATCACCGTGCCGTCGAGGCGGTACGGGATGACCGTGAGCACGGTGTTCGTCGCGCGCACGCGGACGAAGTTCACGACGCTCTCGTAGTAGGCGCTGTAGGGCATGTTCACGGTGCGCTCGTAGAGCTGCGCGCCGGCGCCCGCGGCGACCATGTAGTAGGTGCCGCGGCGGCCCGAGACCTCGTTGCCGTTTCCGTCGAGCTGCTTCGAGAGCTCGAAGTCGTGCTCGTGCCCGTTGAACACCAGATCAACACCGAGCTGGTCGAAGACCGGCGCCCAGGTGCGGCGCAGGAAGAGGGTGTCTTCGCTCGACGAGTGCCGCGAGCTGCCGAAGCAGGGCTTGTGGTGCACCGCGACGACGAAGGGCACCCGCGCGCGGTTCATGTTGGCGCGCGCGAGGTCGGCGCGGAGCCACGTGAGCTGCGTGCCTCCCACGTCGCCGGTGTAGTCGCCGCGGAAGGGCGTGTCGTTGAGGATGACGAAGTGCACCGGGCCGTAGTCGAAGGAGAAGTACAGCTCGCTCTGCTGGGGGTCGCCGGCCTGCGGCTGCGCGAACTGCAACAGGTAGTTGATCGCGAGGGCGTCGTGGTTGCCGTGCGCCATCACCATGGGCATCAGGCGGTGCGAGGGGCGCGGCGCGGAGGAGGGGCATGGGTGTGCCCTTCAGAACGAGCCCGTGAGCTGGAGCGTGAAGAGGTCGTTGGTCACGGCGCCGCCCTCGGGCCGCGGGTCGCCGCTCACCCCTCGGTGCTCGGTGTTGATCGTGTACGCAGCCTGGACCTTGAACCCGTGCCCGAGCTGGTACCAGTTGAGCCCGAAGGTGTACGCGCGGCTCAGCATGAAGTCCCGGTACACCTCGCGCGATCGGGCGCTCGCGACGCGCACGCCGCAGTCGCCGCCCTCGGCGCGGGTGTAGCAGCCCGAGGGGTCGAAGCCCTGCGCCCTCGCCACCACCTCGAGGTGGTCGCGCAGCGCGGGCACCGGGATGAAGTACCCCGCCTGCACCAGCCACCCGAGCGACTGGGTGTTGGGGTTGGTCGCCGTGTCGGTCTCGGCCGTGTCGCGGAAGTAGAACTCCCCGTAGAGCGACGCGCCCCAGCCCGAGAAGTACACGTCGGCGCCGACCGAGGTCACGTCGACGCGGTCGGGCACCGGCGTGGGGTCGCCTGGGAGCGTGACGAGCCCGACCTGGCGCACCTGCGTCGCGGCGTTGAGCCCGATCGACACCGTGGGCCTGCGCGGGAGGTTGACCGCGCCCTCTTGAAACGACCGCGGCCGACCCAGCGGGTTCACCGCGACGCGCCCCGCGTAGAGGAAGAGCCCGTCGACGTTGGACGCGGTGTTGGGGCCCTTTCCGTTGAAGACGCCGAGGTAGTACTCGAAGAGGTCGCGGGGCCCGACCCAGCCCCAGGCCATCACTCCGAGGTCGAACGAGGGGACGAAGCGCACCCCCGAGGCGTTCGCGGCGCCGGCCCAGAGCGCGCGCTCGGCGAGCTGGTAGCGCGAGCCCGCCACGAGCTCCTGGCGGGAGAAGGGCACGCGGAACTGCCCGACCTGCACCTGGAGCCACCGACGGATCGGCACGAGGGCGTAGGTATCGAGGAGCTCGAGGCGGTCGGAGAGGTTGAACTCCATGCGCACCTGCAGGAGCGGGTGCACCTGCCCGTGCACCACGAGCCGGGTTCGCTGCAGCGACACGCCGGGCGGGAGCGAGAAGTTGGTCGAGGAGTCGAAGTCGTAGCCGGTCTGGTAGCTGAGCTGCGGCTGGGCGAAGAAGCCGACGTCGAGCCAGCGCACCGCCACGCCCTCGGGGTAGCGCGACGAGCCGACGTGGCCGCCCGCGGCGAGGGGCGTGGTGAACTCGGGCAGGCGCAGGTCGGGCGAGGCGCCCGCGCCCGTGAAGGCCGTCGAGAGCGAGAGGCCCTGGGGGGACATCATCCCGGGAGGGGGCGTCCACCCGGCGCGGGGCTCTTCCCAGAGGCGCACGGCGTGGGAGGTGGCGGGGAGCGCGGAGAGGGCCGCGGCGCAGAGCGAGGCGACGGCGAGGGCGCGGTGGAGACGCACTGGAACCCGCCGTTACGAGAACTTCCCGGTGACCGCCAGGAAGGTGACCTTGTCGGTGGTGTCTCTCAGCCGCGCGGCGAGGAGGCGCACGATGTTCCAGAGCACCTCGTAGGAGAGGTCGCGGTGCATGAACAGCAGGTGCTCCAGGGCGTCGTTGCGGATCTCCATCACGGTGCAGTCTTCGTGCACCCGCGCGTCGGCGCTGCGCGGCGCCGCGTCGACGACGGAGAGCTCCCCGAAGGCGTCTCCCGGGCCGAAGATGGCCAGGGCCTCTTCGCCCATGCCCGGCACCTCGCGCGAGATCCTCACGCGGCCCTTGAGGATCACGTACAGCCGGTCGCCGACCTCCCCCGCGCGGAAGAGCACCGTGCCCTCGGCGTAGGCGTGCTCCGTGGCGATGGAGGCCACGCGCGACAGGGCCTTGGGCGACAGCCCCGCGAAGAGCTGCACCCGCGAGAGCGACTCGGTGGCGTCGGTAGGCATGAGGGCAGCGGGCAGCGTCGCCCGCGCCCCGCGGGCTTGTAAAGGCTTCTACAGCCCCTTGGCGGTGAGCCAGCGCTCGGCGTCGATGGCGGCCATGCAGCCCGTGCCCGCGGCGGTCACCGCCTGGCGGTAGGTGTGGTCGGCGACGTCTCCGCAGGCGAACACGCCCTCGACGTTGGTCGCCGTCGAGCCGGGCTTCACCGCGATGTAGCCGTTGTCGTGGGTGTCGACCACGCCCATGAAGAGCTGCGACGCGGGGGTGTGGCCGATCGCCACGAACACGCCGTCGATGGCGAGCTCGCTCTTCTCGTTCGTCACCGTGTCGCGCAGGAGCACCGAGGTCACCCGCTTCGCGGTCACGTCGCGCACCTCCTCCACGGCCTTGTTCCAGTGGAAGGTGATGCGCTCGTGCTTGAGCGCGCGCTCCTGCATGATCTGGCTCGCGCGCAGCGAGTCGCGGCGGTGCACCACGTGGACGCGGCTGCAGAGGTGGGCGAGGTAGAGGGCCTCCTCCATCGCGGTGTCGCCGCCGCCCACCACGATGACCTCCTGGCCCTTGAAGAACGACCCGTCGCAGGTCGCGCAGGCCGAGACCCCGTGGTTCTGGAGCTCCTTCTCGCCGGGCACCTCCAGCCATTTCGCGACGGCGCCGGTGGAGATGATGACGGCGTGCGCGAGCAGGGGCTCCTCGCGGCTCTCGATCCAGACCTTCTTGGGAGAGCTGGTGAGGTCGACCCGCAGGGCGTCTTCGGTGAAGAACATCGTCCCGAAGCGCTCGGCCTGCGCGCGGAAGAGCTCCATCATCTTCGGGCCCGTGACCCCCTCGGGGAAGCCCGGGTAGTTCTCCACCTCGGTGGTGATCATGAGCTGGCCGCCGGGCTGGTGGTCGCCCCCGAGGCCCTCGACCACCACGGGCCTGAGGTTCGCGCGACCGGCGTAGATCGCCGCGGTGAGCCCCGCGGGGCCCGACCCGAGGATCACCACCTTGTGCGGGACGGTGTCGGTCACAGCGAACCCAGGAGGGCCGTGTAGGCGCCCGCGTCGAGGAGCCCGTCGAGGCCGCCCTCGGGGGTGACCGCGATGATCCAGCCGTCGGTGTAGGGGGCCTCGTTCACCTTCTCGGGGTGGTCCTTGAGGGCGTCGTTGATGGCGACGAGGGTGCCCGTGACGGGGGCGTAGAGGTCGCTCACCGACTTGGTGCTCTCGACCACGCCGAAGACCTTTCCGGCCTCGACGCGGTCGCCGACCTTGGCGTCGACGTTCACGAGGATGATGTCGCCGAGCTGCTCCGCGGCGTGGGCGGTGATGCCGATGGCGACGCGGTCGCCCTCGACCCGCGCCCACTCGTGGTCGCGCGTGTACTTCAGATCCGAAGGGACGTCACTCATCGCGGTCTCCGCTCCGTTGTGCTGTGCAGTGTGAGACTGAGGGCTGCGAGAGGGCTCGGGCTCAGCGACCCGGCTCGGCCGCGGCGTCGCCCTCGACCGGGGCGTCGCCCGCCGCGGCGGGCGCGCTCATGACGCCCGGAGAGATGAAGAGGTAGACCCCCAGCGCGCCCGCGAGCAGGAGCGCGAAGCCCACGAGGGGCATCCACCCCGGCGTGCGCAAGGGGTCCTCTTCGGGCTCGTGGTGGGCGTGCTCGTGCGAGCCGTATGACCCATGCGTCCCGTGGGACCCGTGCGCGTCTGCCATGGCGGGCGCCGTTGGTACTTCTACAGACCGCGGGCGGTCAACTGCCGAGGGGCCAGCTCGCCCGGGCCTCGAGCGCCGCCCCGTCGCGCCTGCCCCCCCGCAGCGCCACCGCGCCCGCCCACGCGATCATCGCCGCGTTGTCGGTGCAGCTCCTCGCCGGCGGCACGTGCAGCGCCACCCCGGCCGCTTCGCACGCCCTCAGCGCCTCGGCCCGCAGGCCCCGGTTGGCGGCCACGCCCCCGGAGATCACCGCGTGCTTCACCCCCTCGCGCCTCACCGCGGCCATGAGCTTGCGCACCAGGGTCTCGACGATGGCGGCCTGCACGCTCGCCGCGAGGTCGGCCATGGCCTTCTCTCCCGCCGGTCGACCGTGAGCCGCGACGTGCTGCGCCACGGCGGTCTTGAGCCCGCTGAAGCTGAACTCGAGGTTGCCCTTCGCGCGCATCGGGCGAGGGAGGGCGATGGCCGTCGGGTCGCCGTCTCGCGCGAGGCGGTCGATCACCGGGCCGCCGGGGTAGCCCAGGCCCACGAGCTTGGCGACCTTGTCGAAGGCCTCTCCCGCCGCGTCGTCGCGGGTGGCCCCGAGCTCGCGGATCTCGTTCGGGCCGTCGCAGCGGTAGAGCGCGGTGTGCCCCCCCGACGCGAGGAGCGCCACGAAGGGGAACTGCGGTCGTGACCCGATGGCCTGCTCCCGCAGGAGGAAGGGCGCGAGCAGGTGCCCCGCGAGGTGGTTCACGCCCACGAGCGGGAGCCCCCGGGCCCAGGCGACGGCCTTGGCGGCCTGCACGCCCACGAGCAGCGCGCCCACGAGGCCGGGGCCCGCGGTGACGGCGACGGCGTCGATGGCCTCCCAGCCCCCCGCGGCGGTGACGGCCTCGCGCATCACCGGGGTGATGGCCTTGAGGTGCGCCCGCGACGCGATCTCGGGGACGACCCCGCCGTAGGGCGCGTGCTCCTGCACCTGGCTCCACACCACGTCGGAGAGCACCTCGCCGCCGCCGTCGCCGGGGAGCGCGCGCACCACCGCCGCCGCGGTCTCGTCGCAGGAGCTCTCGACGCCGAGCACCGTGAGCGGCGCGTCGGCGGGGGGGAGCGGGCGTGTGGTGTTCGCGGTCACGGCGCTTGTCGCGCGGCGGGGGAGTGTGGTGCCATCAGCGCCCGCGGCGGGAGCGCTGGCCTCGTGCCACGAAGGCCGCCCAGGGACAAGCAGCACGATGCCCGAGACGAAGAAGAAGGCCCCCGCGACGAAGAAGCCCGCGGCGAAGACCACCGCGAAGCCCGCCGCGAAGAGCACCGCGAAGCCATCGACGAGGGCGCCCGCGAGGGCGAGCTCGAAGACGACGAAGGCCCCGGCGCGCAAGAAGCCCGCGGGAGACGAGCCCGAGGCGACGCCGCGCAAGCGGGCCATCGCGGGCGCCGCCGCGGCGGTGAAGGCCCTGCGCGGGGC
>JAEYZO010000343.1 GCA_023428035.1 Pseudomonadota bacterium
AGAAGGTGGTGTCGTCGCGAACGCAGGCCGAGAGGCGGTCGAAGCGGGCGCGCACGTCGGCGTCGACCTGGCTCCAGTCGGCGAAGTCGCCCACGGGAGCGAGGCCCCACGCGCCCTCGCGGTGAAAGGCCCGGGCGTCGGCGCGGCGCAGCTCGACGCGCAAGGGGCGCCCCCCGGCGAGGTCGACGAGGACCATCCCGGGCATGGGGCAGTGCAGGGCGTTGAGCGTGAGCGAGTGGCGCTGGGCGCAGGAGCGCGACCACGCGACCACCGCGGGGGCGCACGCGCCGAGCGAGGAGGGGTCGTCGGCGCCGGCGTCCCTGGGCTGGGCGAGGGCGAGGGCTGAGCACAGGGTCAGCGCGAGCGCCGCGGCCCAGGCCCACACTGCGGCCCCGCCGCGCCTGCGTCGAGAGGCCGAAGCGGACCGCGTGGGCACCCCGATCACGTCGCCGCCGAGGCTATCGGCCCGCGCTCCGGCGGGTCAAGCGTGTGCGCCGCGCGCTGCCCTCGCGCCGCGCGCTGCCCTCGCGCCGCGCGGGGAGGTAAGGTCCCTCTCGCGATGCGCCAACGCCGCGCGACCCTGCGGGTGCTCTCGTCGTGCGACAACGCCTGCGTCTTCTGCGCGCCTGACGGCCTGGGCGCGCTCGCGCCGCGCCCCGTCGACGACCTCCGCGCCGCGCTCACGGCCCTCCGAGCCGACCACGACGAGGTCACCTTCACGGGCGGAGAGCCCACCCTGCACCCCGACCTCGCCGAGGTGATCTCCGCCGCCAGAAGCGCGGGCTTCACCCGCGTCGGCCTGCAGACCAACGGGAGACGTCTCCGCGAGCCGGGCTACGCGCCCGCGCTGCGCGCCGCGGGCCTCACCGACGTGCACCTCTCGCTGCACGGCCTCGCCGCGGCGCACGACTACCACACGGGCGTCGAGGGCAGCTTCACCGAGTCGGCCTCGGGGCTCGTCGCCGCGCGCAACGCGGGGCTCACCGTGGTCGTCGCGTCGGTGCTCACGCGCTCCAACGCGCGCTCCCTCGCCGACCTCCTCCCGTGGCTCGCGGCGCGCGGCGTCGCGGCGTGGACCGTCGTCGTACCCGTCACCGCGGGGAGGCTCGTCGGCGCCTTCGACCGGGTGTTCCCTCGCCTCGCGATGGCGCTGCCGCCCGCGCTGCGCGCGCTCGCCCTCACGGAGCGTCAGTCACTGCCCGCGTGGATCGACGGCGCGCCCTTGTGCCTCCTCGGCCCCTACGCTGCGCGCTCTCTACCGGGCTCTCCCTCACGCTCCTACGCTGCCGCGTGTGAGGGCTGCCCCGCGCGCTCGTGGTGCCCCGGCCTCGACGCGGCCTACCTCGCGCGCTTCGGCGGCGACGAGGTCTCGCCCGCCCGCGCCCCGAAGGGCGACCCCCCGCGGTGGAGCGAGCGTGAGGCGGCGCTCACGCGGACGTTCGTCGGCCCGGGGGCTCTCGGTCCGGGAGGGGCGGTACTAGAGTCGGCCGCCAGAGACGAAGGCCGCCCGCGGGTGTCGCTCCCGGTGGCGCGCTGAGGTCACGACGGAGCGATGGCGAACATCGGGTACATCCAGGTCGTCCGGCACTGCAACCACTTCTGCGGGTTCTGCTCGAACCCCGCGACGCCCTACGTGCACACCTTCGAGACGATGAAGGTGCTCGTCGACGACTTCGTCGACCGGGGGTACTTCGGGGTGATCCTCACGGGCGGAGAGCCCACGCTGCACCCGGAGCTGCCGCGCGTGGCGCGCTACGCGACGGAGCGCGGGCTGCACGTGCGGATGATCACCAACGGCTGGAGGCTCTCGGACGAGGCCTTCGCCAAGGAGATGGCCGACGCGGGGCTGAAGATCGTCCACGTGTCGGTGTACTCGGTGCGGCCCGACGTCGAGGAGCGCCTGCGGGGCATGCCCGGCACGCTCGAGAAGGCCTTCGCGGCGGTGTCGAACGCGCACCGCTACGGCATCGACGTGAACATCAACTGCGTCATCAACAAGCTGAACGCCGACCACCTCGACGAGAACATCCGGCACTGGATCGCCGAGCACCCGTACATCCAGCACTTCGTCTGGAACAACCTCGACCCCTCGATGGGCCGCGCCGAGGTGAACCAGGACCAGTACACCCCGCGCCTCGCCGACTTTGAGCTCTCGCTGCACCGCGCGCTGCGGCTCCTGCACCAGAGCGGGCGCACCTTCAGGGTCGAGAAGGTGCCCCTCTGCTACATGGCCGAGTTCGCCTGGGCGAGCACCGAGACGCGCAAGATCGTCAAGGGCGAGGAGCGCATCGTGCACTTCCTCGACGCGAAGCAGACCGTGCGGCAGACCGACTGGGAGCACGTCTACGCCGAGGGCTGCGCGTCGTGCTCGCTCAGGGCCATCTGCGGTGGGCTCTTCGACCGGGGCAACGCCTACGACCCGGGCGAGCTCTACCCGGTGTTCATCGACCGCGACACGGTGGTCGAGAAGATCATCCGCGACCCGCGCGACCCGAGCTACCGCTTCCGCTCGCTGGAGGAGTGGCGCGTGGACTTCGACCGGCGCGTGGCAGAAGCGCGCGCCCAGGGGCCGCGACGTCCCCACCCGCAAGACGCGATGCCCCCGCCCGAGATGTCTCCGCCCGGGGCTCCCACCGTGGGGCGCATTACGGACCAGGGCCTGCGGCTCTATGAGTCCAAGCGCGCCGCCGAGGCCCGCAAGGCCGCTCAGCACGGCATCCGACAGGAGAAGACCGACCTGCCCGCCGAGGCCCAGCCCACCGTCAGCGACCCCTCCGCCCCGCGCTGAATCCGACCGCTTGATCGTGGCTCGCTCCTTGCTCCACAAAGGGCAGGTTCTCCTGCGATGGGTGCGCGCTCCACACTGCTCGAGCCTCTCCGTCACGGGCCGCTGCCCGTGGCTGGTGCTTCCCCATGGGGATCACTCTTTCCCGCATCCGCGCGCGGTCTCGTGGCCGTGACGAAGGCCTCGCGGAGCTGTCCTACGACGGCCTCCGCGGGGGCTCTGAAGGGTCCCGAGGCGCTCTCCGGCTCGTTGAAAAGTTTGCAGAGAGCCCCGAGAAGTCTGGGGTTTCTGCCTCGCTCCAACGAGGTTTCCGTTGAAAAGTTTGCGGGGTCGCGGGCTTGGCCTTCGGGTCGGGCTGCAACCCCATGGCGGTGACGGCCTGGGATGAGGCACCATCCCTAGCGGAGCGTCGCATGGCGAAGTGGAATCGGCGCCAGTTCCTGAGCGGTTTGTTGGCAACAGCGAGTGCCGGCGCCTCTGCGTCTGCGCAGGCCTCGCCGTTGGCCTCGCTCACGAACGATGCGCGTGAC
Source organism: Pseudomonadota bacterium (assembly GCA_023428035.1). GTDB lineage: Bacteria > Myxococcota_A > Polyangia > Polyangiales > JAEYZO01. The sequence goes on from JAEYZO010000343.1 coordinate 3,316, forward strand.
CCGACCCTCGCGCCCGCTCCCGCTCCGGGCCGCGCGCCGTCGTCGGCGACACCGTCGACCGCTCCGCGCGTCGCTGCGTCGTCGCTCCTGCCCGAGGGGGCCTCGCACGAGCTTCAGCAGCTCCTGCCCGAGGGCCTTCGCTTCGGCCGCTGGCGCGTCGTCGCGGTGCGCCCCGTGAAGATGGGCGCCGTCCCCGTGGTGGTCGAGTGCCGCAACGGGCGCCGCTTCCAGGTCGACGTGGCGCGCCGTGATGGTCACCTCCTCGGCCGCCGCGGCATCGCCGAGACCCGTCACTACGCGCTCTTCCTCTCCAACGTCGGCGGCGGCGACACGCCCACCCCCGAGGAGCAGGGCCTGGGTGTCCTCTGGCTCGCGGCGCTCCTGCGCCCGCGCGAGCACCGGGTCAGCCCCGTCGGCCTGATGACCCTGCGCGAGCGTCACCGTCGCTTCCCGCGCGGCCGCTTCGATGCGATCCGCCACGCCGGTCACCCCGAGCACACGCGCTTCGAGGCCCCGCCCTCGCTCGAGACGCAGGTGGTCCCGCCGCCCGCCGTCGCGACCCGCGTCGTGCCGCGCCCGCGCCAGGGCTGACAGCACCAAACCTCCCCGCGTGAGCGCGCTCCCTCCTCACGAGGGGCGCGCTCGACGCGTTCGTGGGCTCACTCCGCGTCGGCGGTCACGGGCTGCATCACCCCGTAGCCGTGCGCGCGGATGTAGTTGATGTGCATCCCCTCGCAGGCGCTCGCGTGCACGCAGGGCGCGCAGCGGCGCGAGCGCGCGGCGTAGTGGGCCACGATGTACCGTTTGATGTAGCGGAAGATCTCGAGCTGCCCGTCGGGCTGCATCATCGCCGTGTCGAGCGTGGGCGGTGACTGCCGCGGGGGCCGCCCCGTCACGCACGCGGGCACGCCCTCGACGGGCGCGGGAGACGTGAAGCGCGAGAAGAACTCCCGGAGGTCGAGGTCGTGCTCGGCCGACTCGCTCAGGCGCTCGTAGGTGGGCTGGTACACCCCGAGGCGTGGGTTCAGCCCGGCGTCGTGCTGCGCGAGGAGCCAGGGGGCGTTGGCCCTGGTGAGCGCCACGCTCACCTCGAAGTCTCCGGGCAGCGCGAGGAGGGCCTCGGCCTGCGCCGGGTCGCGGGTGAGCGCGCGCGCCAGGCGCTTTCCGTGGATCTCACCCGTGACAGACAAACAGGCTTCCAGACCCTGGAAGTCTGTAAGTTCCAGCTCCAGGGCCGTGAGCGAGGGGAAGCGGTCGACCTCGGCGAGGGCGGACTTCAGGTCGGGCGCGACCACCCACAGGGTCGTGGCCCTGGCCTCGGCGGCGAGGGTCGCGGGCTCGACGGGCTTGTAGGCCTCGGGCGCGGGGGCCTTCGCGGCGCCGAGCACGGGGAGGCTGCGCTTCGCCTTGGCGTTGTCGGCGATGCTGCCGTCGGCGACGTGGTCGCCCGCGCTGTCGGCGTGCCCCCCTGACGTCTCGGCCTCGGCGGCCTGGGCGGCGAGCATCTTCGCGCGCTTCTGGCTCGCGGGGTCGCCGCCCCAGATGGGGCCCTGGTGGGCCTCCCAGGTGGCGTCGACGCGCACGCGGTCGAAGTCGCGGGAGAGCACCCGGTCGCGCACGTCGTAGACGGTGTCGCAGACCTTCTGGAGGTAACAGAGCCGGCAGCGGGCGGGGTCGCGGCAGTCGAGGTCGACGCCCTCGGTGAGGAGCCGGTGGTACTCCTCCTTGCGGCCCTTGATCTCGTCGTTGAGCTTGTACGGGTCCTGGATGAGGTGCTCGTAGCCCTCGAGGTGCTGGACGGGGAAGCGGTTGAGCCAGATGTGCATCCCCGGGCGCTTCGAGTAGTCGAAGGCCTTGGTGAGGTAGGGGCGGTACTCCTCGGGGTCGTAGAAGAGCACCTCGCGCCCCTCGCGGTACGCGTTGCCGAAGGGGATCACGTGCAGCAGGTCGTACTCGCGCACCCCCATCGCGACGAAGGCCTCGAGCATGTCGGGCAGGTGCTTCACGTTCGCGCGGTTGAGCACGATGTCGATGTTCACGATGGGGCGGCCGTCCTCCATCGCGTTGCGCAGGCCGGCCATCTCCTGCTCGAAGGCGCCCTTGGCGCCCACGAGGGCGTCGTGGATGCGCGCGTTGGGGCCGTGCACGGAGAAGGTGATCTCGTCGAGGCCCGCGTCGAGGCAGCGGTCGAGGAAGGGCTTGTACGAGAACATCCGGCCGTTGGTGACGGTCTGGATCTTCCGGTAGCGGGCGAGCTTGCCGAGGCGGATGAAGTCCACGTAGCGCGGGTGCATCGTGGGCTCGCCGCCCGAGAGGATGAGCCGCTGGGCGCCCTTCTTCGCGCCGTCGAGGATCTGCTCCTTCACCTCGTTGGCGTCGCGCATCTGCCCGTCGTGCGAGAGCGTGTCGAGGCAGAAGACGCAGTGGTTGTTGCAGTCGAAGGTGAGCCGCACCCAGTTGCGCTTCTCGTGCGCCGCGTCTTCGTGCTCGATGATCTTGTCGTCGACGGCGGGCGCCGAGGGGGTCTCTCGGGTGAGCATTCGTAGGGGTCCTCAGGGGCGATTGCACCACGGGGCGGGGCCCTCGGGCCACGCGGGGGTCACGGTACAGGGACGAACTCGTCGGGGCCGTGCAGCGCGAGGTAGTCCCGCCGCGGGCCGTTGCATCGTGGGCGATACCTGCAACCGGCGCATCCAGGGAGGAAGTGCCCCCCCTCGATGGGAGAGTCCTCCAGCCTGAACGCGTGGCCCCCGGGGTTCACCACCCGCAGGCCCAGCGAGGGCGCGAAGAACCTCGCCCGCTGCCCTTCGTCGGGCAGGACGCACGGCGGCGTGTGCAGGGACAGCAAGGCCTCGGGGTCGTCGGGGTCGACGTGGGCGAGGGCCTCGACCACCCGCGGGGCCACCTCGCGCATCGTGGGCACCTCGGCCACCACCGCGGGGTCGCCCTGGGCGGCGTCGACGGCCGAGAGCATCCAGACCCTGAAGCGCCCCACGCCCCTCGCAACGTTCTGCGCGACCATCGCAGGAATTTCATGGGTGTTGCTCCGGGTGACCATCAGGTCGGCCTCGAGCCCCAGGCCCAACCCGCGGGCGTTCTCGACCCCGCGGACCATCAGGTCGTAGCAGCCAGGGGCGTGGGCGATGCGGTCGTGGGTCGCGGCGCTCGCGCCCTTGATCGAGAAGGCCACCTCGGTCACCCCCGCCTCGGCGCAGCGCCGGGCGTACTCGGGGTAGGCGAGCATCATCCCGTTGGTCTGGAGCTTCACCCGCGCGTAGCCGAGCTTCCTCGCGGCGGCCGCGAGCTTGAACAGGTTCCGGCGCAGGGTGGGCTCTCCGCCGCCGAGCCAGAGCCCGTCGGCCCCGTCGGCGCGGCCCTTCAAGAGCGCGTCGAGGGCCTCGCGGTCGCTCATCGACGGGCCGTCGTCGCGCACCGCGAAGCAGCCCGTACAGCGGTTGTTGCAGCGATAGTCAGGGGTGAGCTCCACCCAATGCAGGGGGTGCGGGCTCACGCGCTCCTCGCCTCAGGGGCCGAGAGCGCGTCGAGGGCCCGCGCGATGCGCGCGACCTGGGTGAGCTGCAGGGGCCTCCCGCTGCGGGCGTAGAGCGCCTCGAGCTGCAGGGTCCGCACGATGGCGCGCAGCGACATCCCCTGGGCGCGCAGGGCGCCCACCCGCTCGACCACGGCGCGCTCGAGGTCGTTGGGCGAGAGCCGCCCGTCGTCGGCCGCGGAGAAGCCCCAGGGCACCGTGCCCGCGCGCTTGCCCTGCGCCCGTCGGGCGCGCAGCGCAGCGCGGGTGCGGGCTCGGATGAGCTCGCGCTCGTAGGCCGCCGCGCCGTCGAGGATCGTGCGCATGAACTGGTCGGCGGGGGTGTCTCCGTTGCCTACGCCGTCGGCCGACACCACCCGCGCGCCGCGGCCCTTCACCGCGCGCTCGATGGTGGCGGCCACCACCACGTCCCTCGCGATGCGGTCTCGGCGCGCGATGAGGAGAACCCCCGCGCGGAGCCGCGGGATGTCTTCGAGCGCCGCCATCAGCCCGGGCCGGTCGGTGTGCTCGCTCGCGCCGCTCACCCCCGCGTCGGTGTGCCAGGCCGTGACGGTGACCCCTCCGCGCGAGGCCCATTGCGTGATCGACGCCCGCTGCGCCTCGGGGCCGAGGTGCTGCTCCTCGGTCGAGACGCGGAGGTAGGCCACCGCTCGGGTCGGGTCTCCCGTTGGAGCGCGCCGCACGGCGCCCACTCTACACGCCCACGGAGAACGGATGAACAGACCCCGCGGGAGCTCCCGCGCTCACGTCGCCTCGACGGCGCGCAGCTCGCCGTCGCCGTAGAGGTCCCGGTAGCTCCGCCGCAGGCCGTAGCAGCGCGTCGAGAGCGCGCAGTGAGTACACGCCTCGGCGCGGGTGAACTCTCCCTCGTCGTACCCCTCGGGGATCTCGCTCGCCGCGGGACGCACCTCGGGCGGCACGAGGCACAGGGGGACTCCGCACATCGAGTCGAAGCCCACCAGCGCGACGCTCAGGCGGGTGGCTTCTCGCGCGGCCTCGGCGAGGTCTGGCATCACGTCGGCGTAGCGAGGCACCATCTCGGCGTCGCGGGGCACCAGGTCGGTGAAGGCGCCCACGAAGGAGAGGCTCACGAAGGCCCGCGGCCAGCGCGCGGCCACCATGCGCACGAAGGGCACCAGGTCCGAGTGGTTGCGACGGGTGATGACGAAGGCGATCACCAGGTCGACGCTCGCGTGCGCGTGCAGCGCGTCGAGGCCCGCGACGGTCTTGTCGAAGGTTCCAGGCGCCTCGGTCATCGCGTCGGAGAGAGCGGCCGCGCTCGCGTGCAGCGACACCTGCGCCCAGCCGAGGCCCGCGCTCACGAGGGCCGCGGTGTAGGCCGCGTCGGCGAGGCGGACCGCGTTGGTCTGCATCGCCACGGGGCGCGGGGAGTGCGCGCGGGCGAGGGCGACGTACTCCACGAGGCGGGGGTTGAGCGTGGGCTCTCCGCCGGTGAGGGTGACCTGACGTCCCGCGCGGGCGGCGGTGACGATGGCCTCGCGGATGGCGCTGTCGGAGGCCGCGGGCAGGTGCGTCGAGACGAAGCAGAACCGGCACGCCTGGTTGCAGTGGAAGTTCACCCGGATGAGGTCCTCGTCGACGGCGGCGAGGGCGCGCGGGTCGGCGAAGCGGCTGCGCTGCACGAACTCGCGCCGAACCTGGGCCTCGGTGGAGCCGATGAGGGAGAGACGTCGGCGCGCGCGGTCGTCGGCGACGGGCTTCACCTCGGGCGGGCCGAAGCGAGAGAGGTAGGCGGCGTGCACTCCGGGGCAGCGGTCGCGCACCGCGCAGCGCTCGCACTCGGGGAGGCGCGAGTGGTCCGCGCGCGGGGGCGCGCCCGCGGTGAGCGCGTAGAGGCTCGCGACCGCTGACGGCTGCGGGAACACGCAGGGCGGAGGCCCGCTGTCGGGCGCGAGCTTGAGCGAGAGACCCGCGCGCTTCGCGGCCGAGAGGGTGGACGACAGGGCCGCGGCGGCGTCTTCGTAGCGGGCGAGCGCGCCCGGGTCGGGGCTCTCGACGGGCACGCGGGCGGACATCGACAGGCCCGAGAGGTCGCCGTCGAAGGCTCGGGCGAGGGCCTCGGGGATCTGCGCGACGTGCGGGAGCGTGGGGGCGATGAGCGCGGCGCAGAGCTCGACCTCGACGCCCGCGGCGCGGAGCGCGCGCAGGCCCGAGAGGGTGCGGGAGAAGCCTCCGGGGTCGCGGGTGACCGCGTCGAGGGCCTCGCCCCAGGCCGAGAGGTTCACGCGGGCGAGGGAGACCCCGGCGTCGCGC
>JAEYZO010000350.1 GCA_023428035.1 Pseudomonadota bacterium
GCGCCCCACCGCGACGAGGGTGAGGTTCGCGCCGGGAGGCGCCGCGGCGCTCACCGACCCGAGGGGCTGACCCCCGCAAGGCGCTCCCCCGGCGCGGCGCACGGTGATCGTCCCGTTGCCCGCGGGCGCGACGGCGTAGCGGCCCTCGGCGCCGTTGCCCCACTGGCCGTAGGAGACGTTCGCGAAGGCCGGCGCGTTGCCCACGCAGAGGTCTACGGCGGGGCCCCCCACCAGCGCGTGGAAGAAGCGCAGCCGAGCGCTCCCCGCGGGCGCGGGCTGGAGGGTGTCTTCTTCGGGGGAGAAGGTCACCGCGGGGCCCGAGAGCTCCGACGCGAGCCCGTGCGCGATCACCGTGTACGCGTGGTCGGGCTGGAACGCGGGCGTGGTCCACTGGAGCACCGGCGGCGCCGTGGGCGGCATGTTGGGCAGCCGCGCCTGTACGGTGTGCGTGCCCGCGGGCAGGCGCGTGTAGCCCTCCGCCGCGCGGTAGGTGAGGTTCGCCACCGGGGTCGTGCCGTTGTCGAGGTAGGCCGTCACCCCCGCGGCCATCGGGTCGGGAGAGGCGTGGATCACCCGCACCAGGGCCGTGCCCGCGGGCTGCTGCGGCGCGGGCTGCTGGGCGTACTGCTGCGCGGGCTGCTGCGCGTACTGCGGCTGCGCGTATTGCTGCTGCTGCGCGCAGGCGGCGAGGGCGGTGACGGCGACGGCGGCGCGGGCGAGGCTCATGGCGGGCGATGCTCTCACGGCGCCGCGCGGGAGGGCGGGGATTCGTTCCGCGCGCGGGCCGTGGTAGAGCGCCGACGCTGTGTACCGGGTGACCTCCGTCTTGACCTTCTGCTACGGCCACCGCCTGCGCGACTACGTGGGCAAGTGCGCGCGCCTCCACGGCCACAACGCCCGCGTCGAGGTGACCCTGGCCTCGCCCTCCCTCGACGCCCGCGGCTTCGTCGTCGACTTCGACCAGCTCTCGTCGGTGGCGAAGGGCTACCTCGACGCCGCCCTCGACCACCGGCTGCTCCTGCGCCGCGACGACCCGCTCTGCGACACCCTGCGCGCCGCGGGCGAAGACTTCGTGGCCCTCGACGAGAACCCCACGGCGGAGTTCCTCGCACGGGTGATCTTCGAGCGCCTCGCGGGCGAGGGCTTCCCCGTGGAGAGCGTGCGCCTCTGGGAGACCGACGACTCCGTCGCCGAGTGGCGACCGTAGCGTCTCAGCGAAGGCCCACCGCGGCCGCGAGCCGCTGGATCGCCTCGGGCCCGGGCTTCACCTCGCGCCGCGCGATGGCGTGCACCACCCGCTGCGCCTCGGCGTTCACCGGGGTCGCGACGCCGTGCTTCGCCCCGCGGGTCACCACCTCGCCGTTGAGGAAGTCCACCGCCGGGGGCCGCCCTCGCTCGATGGCCGAGAGCATCGACGAGCGCATGCGCCGGTAGCGCGCGCCCACCGCCAGAAGCATCGCGTGCTTGGCGAGGAGCGCGGGGGAGCCCACGGCCTTCTCCTCAGCCTCGGTGAGCGCGATCCAGTCGAGGTCGAGGGTGCCCGAGACCTTCTCCAGACGGACCTTCTCGGCCCTCGCGACGCGCACCGTCTCGGTCATGATCCGCAGCACGAGGCGCCGCACCGTGATCGACACCATGAGCGCCCCGAGGCGGTCGCCGCCGATGGTGCCGAGGGTCGAGATCGCGCAGTTGATGGCGAGCTTGCTCCAGCGCGCCCCGGCGAAGTTGTCGCTCTTCGTCACCGGGCCCACGCACTCGAGCATCATGGCGAGGCGGTCGAGGCGCGGGTCGTCGGCGCCGTCCATGCGGCCCACGGTGAAGCCCCCCGCGGCGGTGCGCTCGTACACGCCGGGCTCGGGCATGGTGGCCCCCCACGCGACCACGGCGCCGAGCACGCGGTCGCGACCCACGATGGCCGCGACGCGGTCTTCGCAGAGGCCGTTCTGCAGGCACACCATCGCGCCGTTGGGCGCGAGGTGCGGCGCGGCCTTGCGCGCGGCGTCCTCCACCTGCGGGGGCTGCACGGCGAGGATCACCCAGTCGAAGGCGCGGTCTTCGGGGTCGACGCGCGCCACGCACGCGCCCCTCACCACCCGCTGCCCGTCGACGCCGAGGAGCTTGTACCCGTCGCGGGTGACCGCGTCGGCGATGTGCTTGTTCGTCGAGAAGCCCACCACCTCGCCGCCGACCGCGCCGAGGTGCTCGGTGAGCGAAGCGGCCACCACGCCGCCGATGCCGCCGCAGCCCACCACCAACACCCGCGGCGGCCCGTCGGGGCTCGCGGGGACCGAATTGCGCTCCGTCGCGGGGATGCTCTCCACGCCGCGAGGCTACATCAACCCCGCGGCGTTGACGCGGCCCTCGCGCCGCTGGTAGCGGGCGTGTCACCGATGACCCACGGCGACCCGCTCCTCGCGCCGCTCACCCACCGCGGCGCCCTCGCCGTGGGAGAGACCGTCGCCCTCGACGCCGCCGCCGTCGCGGGCCTGCGCGCGCGGCAGGTGAACCCCAAGGAGGCCTTCACCCTCCGCGACGCCGCGGGGGGATGGTTCCGCGCGAGCCTGCTGCGCCTCGACGACGCTGGCGCGTCGGCGCTCGTGTACGAGTCGATGCCGACGAGCCCTGAGTCGAACGCGCGGGTGACCCTCTACTGCGCGGTGCTCCAGCGGCAACGGATGCTCTTCGTCTGCCAGAAGGCGACGGAGCTCGGCGCGGCGCGCATCCAGCCGGTGTTCACGGAGCGGTCGGTGCAGGCCGACGGGTTGAGCCACGAGAAGTGGCACGCGTGGCCGGGGCAGGTGCTGAAGGGCGCGCGGCAATGCCGCCGGGGGTCGCTGCCGGAGCTGTCGAAGCCCGCGAGGCTCACGGAGCTCGTCGCCGCCCGCGAGTGGGCCTCGGCCGACGCGCGCTTCGTGATGGACGACCGCCGCCCGACGGGGGCGGTGCGCGACGCCCTCACGCGGCGAGGCGAGGTCGAGGTCGCGCTGGTGGTGGGCCCCGAGGGGGGCTTCGACGCGTGCGAGCGGGAGCTGCTCGACGCGGCGGGGGCGCTGCCGCTGCGGCTGGGAGGCCGGGTGCTGCGCAGCGAGACCGCGGTGATCGCCGGGCTCACGGCGCTGCAGGTGCTCGTCGGCGACATGGGGCCCTGAGGGCGCGCGACGGTCGCGGGGCCGACGGTGATACACCGGAGGGCGATCCCCCCTCTCGCATGGCCGACGCGCGCAAGCACTTCCCCGCGACGGAGCGCAACCGCGAGCCCATCCTCGCGGTGCTGCGTCGCGTGCTGCCCGAGCGAGGGAGCGTGCTCGAGGTCGCGAGCGGCTCGGGGCAGCACGCGGTGTACTTCGGCGCGGCGCTCCCGGGGCTCCAGTGGCAGACCACGGACCTCGACGCGGACAACCGCGCGAGCATCGCCGCGTGGATCTCCGCCTCGGGGGTGCGCAACGTGCACATGCCGCTGATCCTCGACGCGAGCGAGCCCCCGTGGCCGGTCTCCGACGCCGACGCGGTGGTGTGCATCAACATGGTCCACATCGCGCCCTTCGACGCCTGCCTCGGCCTCCTCGACGGCGCGAGGGTGATCCTCCCGCCGGGCGGGCCGCTGTACCTCTACGGCCCGTTCAAGCGCGGCGGCGCGCACACGGCGCTCAGCAACGCCGACTTCGACGAGAGCCTCAGGGCGCGAGACCCGAGCTGGGGCGTGAGGGACCTCGACGAGGTCGCCCGCGAGGCGAAGCGCCGAAAGCTCCGGCTCGACGAGGTGGTCGAGATGCCCGCGAACAACCTCTCGGTGATCTTCAGGCGGGAGTGAGGGCGCGCCGTCGCGCCGCGAGATCGACACCGCGCGACGATCTGGCTAAGACCTCGGTGAGGTGCGCAGGACGGACACGGAGCGGGGGTGGGGTCGACGCGCGGCGCTGGCCCTCGTCGCGGCGACGGGCGCCTGCGGCTCGAACGCTCGCCCCGACGTGCTCCCGCCGGGCATCAGCGCGCGCGACGCGGGGGCGCCGACGATCTTCTCGGGGGGCTTCACCGACCTCACCGACTCGCTCGGCCCCCTGCCCTTCGCGCTCCACCCGGGAGACGGCAGGGTCACCGAGCCCGAGGCGACCATCGGCGTCTTCGCGGACCTCGACGGCGACGGCCGAGACGAGATGATCCTGTCGCCCTCGCGGGTCGAGCCGGGGGAGTACGCCGGGCGGCGCGCGCACGTGTGGCGATCGACGAGCGCGGGCGAGTGGCAGATCGCGGGGCCGGTGATCCCCTCGGGCGACGGCGTGGTCGCCGGGGCCAACGACCTCGACGGCGACGGCGCGGTGGACCTCATCGTCGTGAACGAGGCCCTGCAGGTCGCGTGGGGCCGCGGAGACGGGACCTTCGAGGCCCCCGTCGCGATCGGAGCGTACACGCCGCGCGGGCAGTTCGCGCCCGGCGCCATCGCGCTCGACGACCTCGACGACGACGGGTGGACCGACCTCGTCGTCGGCAACCGCTACTGCCGCGCCGACACGCCCCTCGCCTTCGCCTACCTGCGAGAGGGCCCGAGGGAGTTCCGCGCGACGGCGGAGCTCTTCGACCCCTCGCCCGGGTCGAGCGCCTACGCGGTGATGTCCTTTCGCCCGCGGGCGGGGAGGCGCTGGGTCACGGTGCTCGGCGGCGGGTGCGGCTCGTCCCCGCCCCCCACCTTCCTCGAGCGCGTCGAGGGCCGCGACGGGTACCCCCGCTTCGTCGACCGCGACCCGATCCCCGTCGACAACATCTACAACGCCAACTCCACCTCGCCCCGGCGCACCTCCGACTTCGCCCCCATGGGCGCCTGCGCGGGCGACCTCGACGACGACGACTCCGCCGACCTCTTCGTCGCCCTCGACCCCTTCCACGCGTTCTTCCGCACCGGGGCCGCGGGCTTCGTCGACGTGAGCGAGGCCTCGCGCATGTCGCTGGTCCCCTCCCCCAGCGGCGCCGCGATGATCCCCTGGGCCGCGGCCCTGATCGACCTCGACCGCGACATGATCCCCGACATCGTGGTGACCCACGGCAACGACCCCGGGGAGTGGCAGACCGGCCACCGCAACATCGGGCCCCAGCACGTGACCGCCGCGCTCAACGCCGCGGGCGACCACTTCGTCGACGCGTCGCGTCGCCTCGGCCTCGACCGCGGCGGGCAGTGGCGCGCGCTCACCGTCGGAGACCCCGACCTCGACGGTGACCCCGACCTCATCGTCGGCGGCCAGGGCGAGGCCCCGCGGCTCTACCGCGACGACACCCGCTCCGAGGCTCACGCGCTCTCGGTGCGCGTGGTGGGCACCACCAGCGGCGCGCCGGCGGTGGGGGCGCGCGTCACCGTCGAGGCCGAGGGCAAGACGCTCCGCGCGTGGGTGGGCGCGTCGGCGTCGCCGAACGTCGTCCCGGGCTCGACGGTGCTCCTCTCGACGGCGCGCTCGCCCGTCGCCGAGAGGCTCGTGGTCGACTGGCCCTCCGGCGCCCGGCAGGTGCTCCGCGACGTCCCCTCAGGCGCGAGCGTTCGCGTGGTCGAGCCCGAGACCCTGCGCGGCGAGCCCGCCGCCCGGAGGGCGAGCCCCGGCGCGCCGATCCGCGTGGGGGTCACGCCCCGCGACGAGGCCGGGTCTGCCCGCGACGCGAGCGTGACGGCGCGGGTGTACGC
>JAEYZO010000383.1 GCA_023428035.1 Pseudomonadota bacterium
GACCTGAGGGTGTCGCGGGATACGCCTCCACCAACGCCCACAATCACGACCACACGCCGGGACCATGTTGAAGAAACTTCGACTCAAGTCGTTCAAGAGCTTCGTCGATCAGTCCACGGAGTTCAGCGATCTCACGCTCCTGGTTGGCGCGAACGCGGCGGGCAAGAGCAACCTGATCGACGCGATCCGCTTCCTCCAAGGCGTCGCGCTCGGGATGAGCTTCGCCGACGTCCTGCGCGGTCGCTGGGACGGTGGGCGTCTCGTGTGGCCCGGTCTCCGCGGCGGGATCAGCGATGTCTTCCGCCTCGGCTTCAAGGAGCTCGGCATCGAGAGCGAGTGGGGAGTCCTCGGAGAGACCATCACGCACGACATCGCCGTCCGCGCTGGCGCCCAACCGCTCCTCACGCACGAGGGGCTGCGGAGCTCGTCGGTGTCGAAGTACCTCTTCGACACCAGCGCGCCGACGCTCGGAGAGAAGGGCGGGCTCGGCGAGGGTGGGAGCGTCCGCGTGGCGCTGAAGCGCACGGGGAAGGGCGACAGCCCCACGCAAACTCACAGCGGGACGCAGAGCCTCCTGCACCAGATCAACACCAGCAAACCCGTGGCCCCCGAGGTCGCCCGCGTTCGCGACGCGCTCGTCGCCGCGATGCGAGGAGCCCTCTTCCTCGACATCACCCCGGCCCGGATGCGCGACTACAGCCCGAAGCAGGTCACCCAGCTCGGCCTGGAAGGCGAGAACGTCTCCTCTGTCGCCCTCTCCCTCTGCCAGGACAAGGACGCCCGCGCGAGCCTCGTCGACTGGCTCAGCGAGCTCTGCGCGCCCGAGCTCGACGACATCGACTTCGTCGAGACCGAGCTCGGCGACGTGATGCTCGTCTTCGTCGAGCGCGGCGGCCGACGCATACCCGCCCGGAGCCTCTCCGATGGGACCCTGCGGTTCCTCGGCGAGCTGCTGGCGCTCCGGTCTGCGCCCGAAGGCTCGCTGCTGCTCATCGAGGAGATCGAGAACGGGCTCCACCCGACCCGCGCGCACCTCCTCGTCGAGGCGATGGAGGCCGCGGCCGTCGAGAGAGGCATCCAGGTCATCGCCACGACCCACTCCCCGCTGGTGCTCAACGCGCTCTCGCCCGAGGCGCTGCGCAGGGCGGTGCTGGTCGCGCGCCCGCCCGAGTCCGAGGGGAGCGTGCTGCGCAAGCTCGGCGAGCTCCCGCAGTTCGACGAGGTCGCCCAGCGGCAGGGCATCGACCGGATGATCTCGTCAGGGTGGCTGGAGCGGGCGGTATGAAGGTCCTGATCATCCCGGAGGACCCTGCCCTCGACAGCCACGTCTTGAAGCCCGTGGTCGAGCGCATCTTCGCGGAGCTCGGCCGCGTCGCGCGGGTCGATGTGCTCACCGACCCTCACCTGCGGGGCGTCGCGCAGGCCCTTGACGCAGATACGGTCCGGCAGATCGTCGAGGACAACCGCATGGTCGACCTCTTTCTCCTGATGGTCGACCGTGACTGCGACCGCGATGGGAACGTCGCCAAGGCCGCCGGGCGGGTCAGCGCGCACGCCGGCAAGCTGCTGGCCTGCCTCGCGGAGCAGGAGGTCGAGGTCTGGCCCCTCGCCCTGCACCGCGACGACGTCGGCGCACCGTGGCGGGAGGTGCACGCGCACTGCGACCCCAAGGAGGCGTACTGGGACCCCTTCGTCGCGAAGAAGCGCTGGCTCGGCGAGGTGGGTAAAGGCCGCAAGCGCGCCATGCGCGAGCTCGGCGCGGGGTGGAGCGGCCTCTTGAAGCTGTGTCCTGAGATCGCGAGGCTCCAAGATGACATCGGCGCATGGCTCTCGGGGGTGGGGGCGGGCTGACGGCCCGGGGCTCGCTGTAGAGGCCCTTCGATCAGGCTTGTGCCGACTGGAGGTGTCGGGTAGCGTGCCGCGCGTCGGGGAGATGATGCGATGACGACGCAAGCGCTACGGCTCCGCTCCGTTCAGGAACTCCTGGGGTATCGGTTCCTGGTTCCGGCCTACCAACGCGGCTACCGATGGGAGGAGCGACAGGTCGTCGAGCTCCTCGACGACCTCAAGGCGTTCCTGAAGGGGAACCCACCTCGGGAGAGCTACTACTGCCTGCAACCGATCGTCGTTCGTCGGCGAGACGGCGAGGTGTGGGAGCTCATCGACGGGCAGCAGCGCCTGACTACGATCTTCCTCGTCCTCCGCGCGCTGATCGAGCTCCGGATCGTCCTCGGCGTCGGTTGCTTCGATGTCGAGTACGAGACCCGAACGGGGTCCGCCGAGTTCCTCAAGGACCCGACCGAGGCGCGAGCGAAGGAGCACATCGACTATCACTTCATGTACGCCGCGTTCCGCGCCATCCAGCGGTGGTTCGAGCGAGAGAGCGGCGGCCTCAAGCTCGACATCGTGCGCTGTCTCACGGGGGAAGACGGCGGCGCCCCCAACGTCAGGGTCATCTGGTACGAGCTCGACACCGACCAGGACCCGGTGCGGGCTTTCACCCGCCTCAACGTCGGTCGCATCCCCCTCACCAGCGCGGAACTGATCCGCGCGTTGTTCCTGCGCTCTGACAAGAAGCAGTTGGACCCCCGCGACGCCCAACAGATTCCGCGCGACTGGGACGAGATCGAGCACCGACTCCAAGACGACTCCTACTGGTACTTCCTCCAGAGCGACACGACGCCGGCCTCGTCGAGGATCGAGTTCCTCTTCGACGTGTTCGTCATGACCGCTTCGGCCTCGAACACCGACGAGAACGCCAGAGACCCCCTGGCGACCTTCCTGGCCTTCCAGAAGATCCTTGAGAACTCCGGCAAGCCTCCCTCGGAGGTCTGGCTGGACTTCAAGCGCCTGGCGTTGACCCTCGAGTCATGGTTCGAAGACCGCGCGCTGTTCCACCTCGTGGGCTTCCTCGTGGCGACCCACCGCCGAGGGGCTGGCCGCGCGAGTCCCCGACGGGCCGACGCCGCGTTGCTCGCTGACCTGCTCAAGTCTCGCCAAGGTCGCACGGCCTCGGACTTCGACCGATCTCTCCGCGAGCGCGCCTGGGCGCCCGTCATGGGCTCTCGCGCAGGCGACGCCCTCTCTGCCGACAGTACCCGCGAGGCCCTGGCAGAGCGGGTCGAAGCTCGTGTCGCCGAGCTGAACTCCGGATCATCGAGCACAACCGCGGCGCTCCTGCTCTTCAACGTGGCGACCCTCCTGGAGCAGGAGGCGGAGTCACAGCGCTTCCGTTTCGATGGCTACAAGACGAACCGATGGGATATCGAGCACGTCCGCTCCGTCGCAGAGGCGGTGCCCGAGTCTGCGCGGGGTCGCAGAGAGTGGCTCGAGCATGCGCGTAAGTTTGTCAGCAGCCCGACGGCCAGCGGGCGCGACCCCGAAGAGGTCGCGGAGCTCGTCGCTGAGATCGACCCATTGCTCGCTTCGATCGCACCTGACCCGGCGAAGTTCAACGACGTCTTCGCCCGGGTGCGCGCGCTGAGCGGAGAGGCCGAGGCCCGCGAAGACGACGACTCGCTCTCGAACCTCGTGCTCCTCGACATGGGCACGAACCGCTCGTACCAGAACGCGATCTTCCCCGTGAAGCGCGCGAGGGTCATCGACCTCGACAAGCGCGGGCAGTTCGTGCCACCGGCGACTCGCAACGTCTTCCTGAAGTACTACTCGCCCGACGCCGCCCAGCTCATGCTCTGGGACGAAGCCGATCAGGGGGCCTACGCCGTAGCGCTGGCGACTACCCTCACGGGCTTCTTTGAACCGCTGCTCTCCCAGGGGGGCTCGCCATGAGTGACCATGATACGTTCCGCGCCCTCTTCGATGGGGGGCGCCGCGTCGAGATCCCCACGATCCAGAGGGACTACGCCCAGGGGCGCGACGACGAGCACAGTCAAGAGGTGCGAAGGCGCTTCGTGGGTTCGCTCGTCAAGGCGCTGAAGTCCCCTGACGCCGCGCCGCTGGACCTCGACTTCGTCTACGGCCGGGAGTCCGACGGTCGACTGGAGCCCCTCGACGGGCAGCAGCGTCTCACCACGCTCTTCCTGCTTCATTGGTACGTCGCCAACCTCGACGGCGTCTCGGAGGATTTCAGGAGCTGGATCTCTCCCCACGGCCGAGGCTCCGGCTTCACCTACAACACGAGGCCGTCGGCGCGGGAGTTCTTCGACGAGCTGGTGAAGGCGACGGTCCCTGTACGCGCGCTCTCCAGGGGAGCGAGCGCCGTCTCTCTCGCCATCAAGGACGCGCCCTGGTTCGCGCAGCAGTGGCGCCGCGACCCGACGGTGATCGGCTGCCTCGCGATGCTCGACTGCATCCACGAGCACCTCGCCGACGAGAGCGGGCTCTGGCTCCGGCTGGTCTCCACCGACGCTCCTCCCGTGGTGTTCAATCTCCTGCGGCTGGAGAACTTCGGCCTCTCCGACGACCTCTACCTGAAGATGAACGCCCGCGGGAAGGCGCTTACCCCCTTCGAGATCTTCAAGGCCGAGTTCGAGTCGCGCGTTGGGACCGTGTTCGGTGACCGCGCCGACG
>JAEYZO010000583.1 GCA_023428035.1 Pseudomonadota bacterium
GAGTGGGGGAGTGGGGGCTACATCCCCGTTGGGAAGGTCTCGGGCACCTCGGGGAGCTCGCGTTCGACGGGGTGGAGGGGCGTGAGGGCGTGGGTCTCGTCGATGTAGAGCAGCGCGTCGTACCTGCGGGGCAGCACCGTCGGGACGTAGTTGCCGTAGCGCTCGAAGCGCGGGCGGAACACCACCCCGATAGCCCGGTGCCCGCGCCGCTCGGAGAACTCTGGCGTGGCCGGCGCGCCCTTCAGGATCAACAGCTTGTCGTCGTCGCTCACCTGGCGCAGCGCGTCTTCGTAGCTCCCAGGGCGACCCGGCGGAACGCGCATCACCCGCATCGGCGATCCCCACTCGTCGGCCGCGATCACGGTGCCCCGGTGCGTCGAGAAGCCCACGAGCGTCACGCCCTCGGCGCCGTGCGCCTCGCGCGCGAGCTGGCCGACGTTGAACTCCCCCTCGTCGGCCATCTCGGTGTAGCGCGCGTCTCCGACGTGGGTGTTGTGCTCCCACACCACGCACTTCGCGCCAGGGCCGTGGAAGCCCATCAACCGATCGAGGGTCTCGGCCATGTGGGCGTCGCGCACGTTCCAGCTCGCGGACCCGCCGCGGACCATCGTGCGGTAGTACGACTCCGCGTTGCGAGCCACGACCGCGTTCTGCTCGGCGTCGAAGCGGGCCTCGCGGTCTCCCCCTCGGCCCTCGTCGCTCGACGCCCGCCCCCGGAGCTCCGCGAGCACCCGCGCGACCTCGGCCTCGCACGACGCGGGCACCAGCACCGTCGCCCGCGCGTAGGCCTGCTCGTCGTCGGTGTAGGGCGCAAAGCACGCGTAGGCCCTGCGCGCGGAGCGCCCCGCGTCGGGGTCGACCCGGTCGAGGTAGCCCACCACCGCCCGCATCGAGTCCCACAGGCTGTAGACGTCGAGGCCGTAGAAGCCTACGCGCCGCTCCGCGGGGAGCGCGTCGTTGCGGGCGCGCAGGCGCTCGACGAAGTCCGCGACCTCACGGTTGGCCCACATCCAGGTCGGCCAGCGGTCGAAGCCGCGCAGCACCGCCTCGGCGCTCGCCCCCGCCCCTCGGCGCGCCTTCACGTAGCGGTCGACCTCGTAGCAGTCGGGCCAGTCGCCCTCCACCGCGACGAAGTTGAAGCCCCGCTCCGCGATGAGCCGCTCGGTGAGCCGCGCGCGCCAAGTGTAGAACTCCGAGGTGCCGTGCGTCGCCTCACCGAGGAGCACGTAGCGACCGTCGCCGATGAGGTCGAGCAGCGGGTCGAGGTCGGCGTCATCGCGGAGCGGCCGGGCGAGGGAGGCGAGCTGACGAACGACCGCGCCGGTGCGGTCGAGGCCGCGCTCCACGAAGCGCTCCGACGCGGTCAGCCGGTCCACGAGCGCGCCTCGCTCCGCGGAGGCGGAACGGTGGGCAACGACCGACCCAGGGCGATGCGGCGCTCGAACCACTCGGTGGTGAGCTGCGACACGCGCGCGAGGGCGCCGGGCTCCTCGAAGAGGTGCGTCGCGTGGGGGATCACCTCCAGCGCCACCTCGCCCGGCATCCGCGCGCGGGCCTCTTCGTTGAGCGCGAGCACCGCGCCGTCGTTGCCCCCGACGATGAGCAGGGTCGGCGCGCGCACCGATTTCAGGGCCTCGTCGGCGAGGTCGGGTCGACCGCCGCGAGAGACCACCGCCCCCACCGCGAGGGGCCTCGCCGCCGCCGCGATGAGCGCGGCCCCCGCGCCTGTGCTGGCCCCGTACAGGCCCACGGGCAGCGACGCCGTCGAGGGGCTCGCTCTCACCCAGTCGACCGCGGCCACCAGGCGACGTCCGAGCATCGGGAGGTTGAAGCGGAAGGTGTGACCCCGCGCGTCCGCCTGCTCCTCGCGCAGCGTGAGGAGGTCGACGAGCAGCGTGGCGATGCCCGCGCGGTGCAGGCCCTCGGCGACGAAGCGGTTGCGAGGGCTCCTGCGGCCGGAGCCCGAGCCGTGCGCGAACACCACGACCGCGCGCGGGCTCGTCGGCACCGTGAGCGTCCCGTCGAGGGTCACGCCGTCGACCTCGAGGCGCACCGCGCGCTCGAGCGGAGCTCCCGGCGCCCGGGCCGGGACCGCGCCGCGCGCCTGGTCGAGCAGCGAGAGCACCTCATCGTCGCTCGTCTGGTCGAAGTCCTTGTAGTACTGCCCCACCGCGCGGAAGCCCTCGGGCGCCGCGAGGCACACCACCTCGTCGACCTCGCCCGCGAGCGCCTCGACGGACTCCGGCGCGCCGACCGGTACCGCGAGCACGATCCGCTCGGGGCGTTGCGCCCGGATCGCCCGAGCCGCGGCGCGCGCCGTGACGCCCGTCGCGAGGCCGTCGTCGACGAGCACCCCCCCCCGGCCGCGAGCGTCGAGGGGAGGGGCGGCGCCACGGTAGGCCGCGAGGCGGCGGTCGAGCTCCGCGGTGGCGGCGCGGACCTCGCGGTCGAGGTGCGCGGGCGGCACGCGCAGGGTCGTGACGGCCTGGGCGTCGAGGTACGAGAAGCCCCCCTGGGCGACCGCTCCGATGCCGTACTCCGAGTGACCCGGCGCGCCGAGCTTGCGGGCGATGATGACGTCGAGGGGCGCCCCCAGCGAGCGCGCGACCTCGTACGCGACGGGGACGCCGCCTCGCGGCAGCGCCACGACCAGCGGCCGCGTGGGCTTCAAGGGTACGAGGCGCGCGGCGAGCTTGCGGCCGGCGTCGGCGCGGTCTTCGAAGAGCATGGACGCCTCCTCCAGGTGCGGCGTCGCCGACGATGCGGCGTCGCGCACGGGCGGCGACGAGGTCGTGAGCGATCCGTCGGTGCGTTGGATGCACCCGAGCGAGGCCTGGGCTTCGTGCCCCGGTGGACCTCCTCCGGTCGCGACGAAATCTCGACGCGGGCGACCCTGGGTCGCCGCGGCGCGCATCTCAACGCCGCCCGAAGCAAAGGGAGGCGACGGGCGCGAGGCGACGTCCATGCTCCGCCCGCCGCTCGTCTCCATAGGGCCAGAGGAGGACCGCGATGAACCGAGATCGTGATGAGCAGCGCAGGCAGCAGACCCGCGACGAGCAGTGGGAGCGCGACGATAGGCGACCCGGCGATCGCTCCCTCGGGGCGGGCCGGAGCCTCGCGCAGGGCGGCGTCCGGCGGGACGACGGCGAGCCCCGCGTCGCGCGCGAGGGCTACGACCGCGACCGCGAGGTGTACCGCGCGCAGGGCTACGAGAGCGGCCAGGACAACTACCGCGGCACCCGCTTCGACCGTGACCGGGACTACGACCGCGACCGATGGACCCACGGGGCGCGCGGGTCCTTCGAGCGCGACTACCAGGTCGAGCTCGAGCGGGGCTTCGAGCGCGGTGGGCCCGACCCGTCGCAGCTCGGGCGCTACACGGGCTCGGGCCCGAGCTTCGACGAGGGCGGCGACATGACCTACGAGGGCTCGTCGTACCGGTCGAGCTACGGCCGCGGCAGCAACTACGGCCACCGCGACGAGCGGGCGCGCTACACGGGCCAGGGCCACGTGAGCCGGGCGGGCTCCGCGGGCGACCTCGGCTGGGGCGGCGCATCGCGCGAGGGCTACACCGAGGGCCGCGAGGGGCTGTGGGGCGTCGGCTTCGCGGGCGACGACGCCTACTTCGGCCAGGGCGGCGACGTGGGCTACCGGGACGGCGGCGCGGGTTCGCGCTACGGCCGGCAGTCGCAGGGCGCCCAGGCCGGGTCGGGGCAGGGCCAGAGGCAGAGCTTCAGGGGCAAGGGCCCGAAGAACTACAAGCGCTCCGACGAGCGGATCCGCGACGAGGTCTGCGAGTGCCTCAGCGACGACCACGAGGTCGACGCGAGCGAGGTCGACGTGAGCGTCTCCGACGGCGTGGTGACCGTGAGCGGCACGGTCTCGAACCGCTACGAGAAGCGCCGCATCGAGGACCTCGTCGAGCGCCTCTCGGGCGTCACCGACGTGAACAACCAGGTGCGCGTGCAGCGAGGGGCGAGCGCGCGTGACCACGGCGGCTCCTCGGGCAACAGCGAGAAGGGGCCGAAGTCCGAGTCGAGCGCGACCGCGTCGCGCTCCGAGGCGACGGGCAACGCCAAGGCGAGCAACCGCTCGAGCTGAACGACCTCGACTCGAAGCCCCCTGGACGCCGGGAGTGCAATCTCGGCGTCGGGGGGCCGCCCTTGACCCGCGCACTGCGCGTGGTCACCTCATGTGGGTCCGACGCTCACATCACCCACCAGTGTCGAGAGCGACGACGGCGCCGAAGGGAACGGTCCCGTCGCGGACACACACGGCGCGCCACGCGAGGCTCCGGCCCGCGCTCGCGCCCATCCAGGAGGTCTCCCCATGAACCATCCCCTTCGCAACCTCTCTCTCGCCCTCGCGGGCGTGGCCCTCTCCCTCGGCGCCTGCGAACGCGACGCGCCCCTGGTCTCTCGAGAATCCGCGCCGATGACCCGCACCGAGGCTCCCACCACCCCGGTCGAGACCTCGCCCACCACCGCCGTCGACCCGGCCCTCGCCCGCCTCGCCGAGGCGCGCTGCGACCGCGAGGTCCGGTGCGAGAACGTCGGCGAGGGGCGCCGCTATGAGAGCCGCTCCGCCTGCATCCGCGAAGTTCGGACGAGCCACGCCGACGACGTGAACCGCTCCGAGTGCCCCGCTGGGGTCGACCAGCGCGAGCTCGCCGAGTGCATGGAGGAGGTCCGCAACGAGGACTGCGGCAACCCGCTGGACACCGTGGGTCGGCTGGTCGCCTGCCGCTCGTCGGACCTCTGCCGACACATCTGACCGCGGGCGACTTCCGCGGCGCCACGAGGCGCTGGTACTCTGAAGCCTCAGCCCCCGCGTGAC
>JAEYZO010000585.1 GCA_023428035.1 Pseudomonadota bacterium
GTCCCTCGCCTGCTCGGCCCGCTGCACCACCTCGCGGGGCGTCTCGGTCACCGTGGGCGCCACCACCGCCGCCGCGGGGGGAGGCGCCGGCGCGATCACCCCGACGTGGTTGATGACCTCGCGCTCCCACCCGCGGGAGGGGCGGTTCACCACGCCGCCCTCGGCCGCGACGAACATGGTGGTGCTGCCGCCGCCGTCGAGGTTGATCGCGCGGAAGGCCCCGAGCTCGACCATCAGCTCGGCCATCTCGGTGAGGGTGCCGCCGTGGCTCGTCGCGCGGCGCCCGTCGACGGTCACCATGTAGACGGTGCGGCCGCTCTCGGCGACGCCGATGGCGGTGCGGGGCTCGCGGCTCCAGGTGCGGGGGAAGGTGTACAGCTCCGAGGCGATGCGCCCGCGCTCGACGATGAGCGGACGGCCCGAGACGCCCTCGCTCATCCGTCGTCGGCTCGCGGCCACCACGTCGGGGGGAGGAGACACCCACGCGCGGCCCTGCTCGGTCACCGCGAAGAAGCCGTGCTCCTCGTCGTCGCTGCCCCAGACCGTGCCCGCGCCGGCGGCGAGGCCCTGAGCGCCCTGGCCGAAGAGGCCCCAGAAGCCGCCGTTGATGGCCGCGGCGAGGTTCGCGTCGCGGGCGAAGGCGCTGGTGCTCTTCCAGCGCTCGCGGGGGGGCGTGCAGCGGATCTGCACGCCGGGAGTGTCGAGGTCGACCACCAGCGCGTGGAACTCCGCGGGCGCCGGGGTCGTGCGGTGCAGGTGACGGATGCCAGGGTTCGGCGTGGTCCACACGTCGATGGACCACGCGGTCGACGCAGAGAGACAGACGGCCGCGGCGAGCGCCGCGAGCGACGTGGCGCGCGCGGCGGCGGGCGGCGTGAAGGGCGTGGACATCGCTGGCGTTCCTGCGCGGTCGGGGTCCGCACTGTGATACAGGGGTGCAGGAACCGTCCCTCGGATGTCGCGCTCGATTGCCACAGCGCCCTCCGTGCGTCAACCGCGTGACCGAGCCCTCTCGGCCCGCGCACGCATCAGGGTGATCCTCTCCGCCGTCGCCCTCGCCTCCGCGTGCGACGACCGCGGCCCGTCGCCCTCTGCCACCCGCGTGCCCACCGCGCCTAGCGCCGCCACGGCCCTGCCCCCCGGCCAGAACGCCGCCACCGACGCGCCTTCAAGCGCCACCATCACCACCGTCACCGCGCGCCTGCCGCGCCTCGCGTCTCCCCCCGCCCACGCCGACGCGGGCGCCCAGACACGCCCCTCGCGGGGCTTCCTCGGCGGCGACGACGAGGCCACGCTGCGACGTCTCTGCGACGCCCCCGTGGAGCGCGTCGAGCGCAACCGCGGCGGGAGCACGGTGTCCTTCCGCGTGTGGTTCGCGGGGGGAGAGCGCGCGCTCTTCAAGCCGCAGCAGCGCGCCGACGTCGCCAACTACCGCGCCGAGCTCTCGGCCTACCGCCTCTCGCGCCTCCTGGGCCTCGACCGCGTGCCCCCCGCGTGCGGGAGGTTGATGCCCCGCGCGACGCTCCAGCGCGCGGGCGACCTCTCGGGCGACGCTGAATTCTCCCAGCGCGTGATGACCGAGCTCCTCGGCCGCGGCGACGACGTGCCCGGCGCGATGATCTACTGGGTGCCCGGCTCCCTCGAGCCCGTCGCCCGCGCGGACCGCTACCGCGAGCTCCTCGACGGCTCGCGGCCCCTCGCGCCCGAAGACGCCACCCTCGCCGCCGACCTCTCGGCCCTGGTGCTCTTCGATTTCATCACCGACAACGTCGACCGCTGGAGCGGCGGCAACGTGCTCCGGCAGCGCGCCGCCCCGGGGGCCCCGCCGAACCCCGTGCTCTTCATGGACAACGGGGCCTCGTTCAGCGCCCTCCACGAGGGCATGGGCGCGCGCCCCGACGACCAGGCCGCGCGCCTCGCCTCGATCCGACGCTTCTCTCCGCGGCTCGTACGGCGCCTGCGCTCGCTGACCGAGGCGTCGCTCCGCGCCGCGGTGGGCGCCGACCCGCTGGGCCCGACGCTCTCCGACGCGCAGGTCCGCGCGGTGCTCGCGCGGCGCGACCGGGTGGTGGCCCACGCCGAAGCCGTCACCGCCGACGCGGGCGGCTACGTGTTCCCTTGAAGTCAAGCGGGAGCGTTGCGGCGCTCGCCCCGGGTCGTACCCTTCACGGATGACAGCGCACCGCACCCTCTCGCTCGACGAGGCCCGCCGCGTGTGGCGGTCGCGACAGCGCCTCGACGGTCACTCCCGCGACCTGCCCGCGGTGGTGAGCGCCGCGGGCTGGGTACCCGTGCCCGTCGTCGCGACGCCCCTCCTCGCCCTCTACGCCCGCGGCGCGATCGCCCTACGCGCGGAGCTCGAGGCCGCCCTCTTCACCCAGCGCACCCTCGAGCTCACCCCCGGCCCCCGCGGGATGCTCTGGCTCGTACCGACCGAAGAGGCCCCTTGGGCGCGGGCCTTCGCCGTCGCCGACCACGCCACCCGCGAGGGGCGACTCTCCGCCGCCTGCGGCCTCACCTCGGGCGACCTGCGCGGCGCCCGAGACGCGCTGCGCTCCGCCCTCGAGACCCCCGTGGAGCCGGGCCGTCTGCGGGAGCTCCTGCCCTCGTCCGCGCTGCGCCCGCTGGGCGAGGCGGGCCGACGCGCGGGCTGCGACACCCTCGCGGGGATGGTCCTCCGAGGGATGTGGGCCGGCGGCGAGGTCACCCGCGAGCCCGTCGAGGCCCGCGTCGACCGCGCGCCGTGCAGGTACCT
>JAEYZO010000593.1 GCA_023428035.1 Pseudomonadota bacterium
CTTCGCGCCCTTTCTTGCCTCTGCGCCGCGGTGTGACTCAGGCTAGCGGCACCTCCATGCTCCGCCGAAGCGCCTCGCTGGCGGGGGCCATCGTCGTCGTCACGGCCTGCGCCTCGCCCCCTCCGCCGCGCCCCACCCCGGCGCCCCACGTCGACCCTCCACCCGTCAGCACCGTCGACGCCGGGCCCGCGGCCCCCGAGGTCGCCCCCGACGCGAGCGTCGCCGTGAGCCCCCCCGACGCGAGCGCCCCCGCCGCGCCGAGCGGAGAGCGCGCGCGGATGTTCCGCGGCCGCAGCGAGGACGAGTGGCTCCGCGAGATGAGCGAGCGCCCCGTGCTCCGGACGCTGGAGCGCTTTCACAGCACGCTCTTCGTCTTTCACATGGACCTCGGCGACGGCGTCGAGATCAGCTTTCAGCCCGAGCGCCCTGGGCAGGAGACCTTCTGGCGCCGGGAGGTGACCTCGTACCACCTCGCGCGCCTGCTCGGGATCGAGAGCCGCGTGCCGCCCACCGTGGGCAAGCGCGTGCCGCTCAGCGCCTTCGGCCGCTTCGCCCGCGGGGTGAACCTCGTGGTCGACCGTCGCGGCATGGTGCAGGGCTCCGCCAGCGTGTGGATGCCCGTGCTCCACAGCGCCCGGATGCACCTGCCCCCCGCGCGCCGCGAGTGGTCGCGCTGGGTGAACCCCGCGCACCCGCTCCCGCCGGAGCACCGCGAGCGGGCGAGGCAGCTCTCCGAGGTGCTGGTCTTCGACTACCTCGCGGCGAACTACGACCGCTGGAACTGCTGCAACATCACCGTCGACGAGAACAACGACCTGGTGTTCCGCGACAACGACGCCGGGTGGTTCCCTGGGGTGATCCAGCGGCTCGGAGACCCGAACGTGGTGAGGCGCGTGCCGCGGTACCTCTTCGAGACGATCCAGCGCGCGACCCCCGAGGCGCTGAGGGCCTCGGTCGCGAACGACCCCATGGCCTCGAGCGTGCACCTCGTGCAGTCGGGCGCCTTCGAGGGCTACGAGCGGAGACGTCAGGCCCTCCTCGCGAACCTGCGGCGCATGGTGGAGCGCTACGGCGAGGCCGAGGTCTTCCCCTGGCCGTAGCTCGTTCGTAGCCAGAACGATCACTCAGCGGCGGCGCGGGGTGACCTCGAACTCGCCCATCATCCCGCGCTCGGAGTGCTCGGCGATGTGGCAGTGGAACATCCAGCGCCCGGGGTTCTCGTTGTAGGTGAGGATGGTCACGGGCTGCGCGCCGATGACCAGCACGGTGTCCTTCAGGCCCGGCTCCTCGCGGGCGCGCCGCGCGGGCGCGACGATCTGAAAGAACTGCCCGTGGAGGTGAAAGGGGTGCTCGGGGCTGACGCCGCTCCGCAGGGTGATGAGCAGGGGCTGACCCTGCTCGAAGCGCTCCAGGGGGTGCGCGTGGCCGCCGTCGGCGTGGTGCCCCGCGACGCCGTTGATGGTGAACTCCACGCCGCCGTCGACGACGCCGCCCGAGAGGGCCCAGGTGCGCTCCTCGGGCACGCTCGGCTCGACGCTCGGAAGGCGCAGCTCCTCCGAGGGGACGTACGCGGGGCGTGGGTCGACGGAGCCTTCGAGGGTCGCGGTGACGAGGTCGAAGGGTCGGGTCTCGACGCCGCCGTCCGCGACGAGCGTGGCCACCAGGGCCTGGAGGTTGAGGGTGGTGACGTCAGGGTCGTCGTAGCGGAGGTCGAGCTCGAAGCGCTGCCCGGGAGAGACCACGAGCTGGGTGGTCTCGTAGGGCTCGGGCAGGAGCCCGCCGTCGGTGCCGATCACGCGAAAGGCCGCGCCGTTCTCGAAGGCGAGGGTGAAGCTGCGGGCGTTCGAGGCGTTGACGATCCTCCAGCGCTCGGCGCTGTTGCGCGGCGCGGTGAAGACCCAGGGGTCGGAGCGGCCGTTGATGAGGAGGACGTTCCCCAGGCGGCCTCTGCCGACGTCGGGGCCGCTCCCCAGGAAGGGCGACACCGCCCCCGTCGAGGTGAAGCGGCCGTCGTCGAGGACGATGATTCGTTCGTGATCGAACGACGGCGGCGCGGCTTCATGGACGACGATGGCGCCGTAGAGGCCGCGGTCGATCTGCTCGATCACGTCGACGTGCGCGTGGTACCAGAAGGTCCCCGCCTCGGGCAGGCGAAAGTCGTAGGTGAAATCCCCGCCGGGAGGGACGGGGTTCTGGATGCGGGGGGAGCCGTCCATCTGGTCGCTGATCCGCAGCCCGTGCCAGTGGACCGTGGTGGGCGCGTCGAGGCCGTTGTGGAAGTGAACGATCACCCGGTCGCCCACCCGCGCGTGCAGGAGCGGCCCGGGGATCACCCCGTTGTAGGCGAGCGAGGCGGTCTCGACGGAGCCCAGGAGAGGCACTCGCGCGGGGGCGGCGGTGAGGTTCACCTCCAGGGTGCGCGGGTCTGGCGAGAGGTCCTCGAAGGGGGCGACGCCCTCCACCGCGGGCAGCGGGTCGGGTACGGGGACTCGGGGACGTCGGCC
>JAEYZO010000618.1 GCA_023428035.1 Pseudomonadota bacterium
GGGCGGCGCCGCCGCCCGTCCGTGTCACCGAACGAGGAGTGCCCATGTCGTTCTCGAGTGCGTTCTTTGCGTTCATGAAGGGTGAGAAGTCGCAGGCCGAGCTTGACGCGTACCGGCAGGCGATGCGGCACATCAACGACCTCGAGGCCGCCATCCAGGCCCAGGTGTTGAACCAGCCGCTGCCTCCGGGCACGGGGCCCTGGGGCCGCCCCAAGCACCAGCAGCAGGCGATGGCCTTCACCTGGATCGCCCGGGGCCTGGCCACCATCGCCACCACCCTCCTCGACTCCGACGCGAAGGAAGACCCCGACACCGTGGGCTACCTCCCGCTGGTGACCTTCGGGCAGGTGAAGGAGCTCTACGCCCAGGTGCCGAACTTCGTGCACATGGCCTGGGAGGCCCTCGCCAACCCGCGCTACCAGGCCTCGCGCCCCCTGCCGCTCCCGCTCGGGCCGCGGGTCGAGGCCTCGGGCAAGTGCCCGATCGTGCACCTCCAGGGCATCCACGCCGCGGCGCTGGCCCTCGACCAGATCGGCCAGGGGAGGCTCCAGGGCTACCTCAGCTCGATCCAGTCGTGCGGGGTGACGCCCCCCGACGAGGTGAAGGGCTACCTCAGCGACCTCGCGCAGATGTGGGCGCGGGCGCAGTCGAAGGTGGCCTTCAGCACGCAGCAGCTCATCGCGCTGCAGCACAGCGGCTCGGTCACCCTCGAGACCCACGAAGAGGCCGAGAACCGCCTCTGGGACGCCCTCGCGGACCACTTCCTCGTGGGGCAGTTCATCGCGATGCCCGAGCTCCTGCGCTCGTCGGCGATGGTGGGCATCAACGCCACGGGGCGGGTGATCCCCTTCGAGCAGCGGTGGTTCATCGCCGAGCCCGACGCGGTGCGCGACCTCGCCAACACCAAGTTCGGCGAGCAGGAGATCAAGGAGTTCTGGGTCCGCAAGGCCTGGCGCACGACCCCGCGGGAGGAGCGCTACCTCGCCCAGTGCGAAGCCCTCAAGCGCGAGGGGGCCATCTCGGTGGTGTCGCGCTGGTCGACCTGCCCCTTCGACCCGGTCTACCAGACCCTGCACCCGGTGGTGATCCTCGATACGCCGCTCGACCGCGGCTACGAGTTCCACCTGCACATGGACGAGAACGAAGACGAGCTCCAGGTCGGCAAGCCCCGGTTCCGCCGCTCCCGCGGCTACCAGGAGGAGCACGAGGACGGGCACGTCGGCGACAACAGCGGGCACCACTGAGCCATGGCCGGCGGCGAGCACGTCCACGGGCCGGGCTGCGACCACGGCCAAGGTCACGGTCACGGTCACGACCACGGTCACGACCACGGCCCGAGCTGCGACCACGACCACGGTCACGACCACGGTCATCACCACCACGGTCACGGGCACCATCACCACCACCACGAGGCGCCCGAGCGCCCGGTGGGCGAGCGCGACGCCGAAGACGGCACCCGAGCCTGCCAGCTCGAGCTCCGGGTGCTTCTCCCCGGCGAGAACAACGAGGTCGGCCGCTTCGAGAAGCTCGAGGAGCACATCGCCAACCGCGCGGGCATCAGCGACATCCACATCCGAAAGGACCTCGGCTGGCTCGAGGTCTGCGTCCACTACGACCCCGACAAGGCCACGCTGGCCGAGGTGGTCGAGCGGGTGCGCGAGTCCGCCAAGGAGGTCGCCGCCCGCTACCTCAAGCAAACCTGGTTCGTGCGCGGGATGGACAGCGCGCAGTGCGGCTACCACATCGAGTTCGCCCTCAGCCGTATGAAGGGCGTGCTCGAGGCCAACGTCGCCTACGCCTCCGAGCGTCTGATCCTCGAGTACGACGCCAAGACCACCAGCACGGGCGAGATCGAGCGCCGCGTCGAGGCCCTGGGCTTCGAGCTCGAGACCCCCGACTCGGGCCACGCGAGCTGCTCTCACTCGCACTCCGGCGGGCTCGCGCCGCGCCTCGAGATCCCGCTCTCGATCCTCGCCGGCGGGCTGCTCTTCACCGGGCTCACCATCGAGAAGCTCGCGCACCTTCCGCCCTTCGTGCCCACGGTGCTCTACGCCGCCGCCGCGGTGTCGGCGGGCTTCTTCCCCGTGCGCGGCGCGCTCACCTCGGTGCGCTTGCTGAAGGTCGACATCGAGACCCTCACGGTGCTCGCCGCGGTGGGCGCGTGCGTCCTGCGCGCGTGGTTCGAGGCGGGCCTCCTGCTGTTCCTCTTCAGCCTGGGTCACGCCCTCGAGCACCGCGCCCTCGACCGCGCCCGCCGGGCCATCGACGCGCTCGGAAAGCTCCGCCCCGACAAGGCCCGGGTGCGCCGCGGCGGCGAGGTCAGCGAGGTCCCCGTCGGCGAGGTGCTGCGCGGCGACGTGGTGCTGGTGCGCGCGGGCGACCGCGTGCCCCTCGACGGCGTCATCAAGACGGGCACCACCTCGCTCGACCAGTCGACGGTGACGGGTGAGTCGGTGCCGGTCTCGAAGGGCCCGGGCGAGCAGGTCTTCGCGGGGACCATCAACGCCGAGGCGGCCATCGAGGTCGAGGTCACGCGGCTCTCGAACGAGTCGGCCATCGCCAAGGTCATCGACATGGTGGCCGAGGCCGAGGCGCAGAAGGGCAAGGCACAGCGCTTCTCGAAGAAGATCGAGCAGCGCTTCGCCCCGCTGGTGATCGCCGCGGCGCCCGCCCTCGCGGTGGTGCTGCTGGTGATGGGCCACTCGGCGAAGGAGGCCATCCTCCGCGCCCTGTCGCTGCTGGTGGCGGCGTCGCCCTGCGCGCTCGCGATCTCGACGCCGTCTGCCGTCTTGTCGGCGGTGGCGCGGGCGGCGCGGGGGGGCGTGCTGATGAAGGGCGGGGCGCACCTCGAGGCGCTCGGCAGCGTCGGCGCGATGGCCTTCGACAAGACCGGCACGCTCACCGTGGGCAAGCCCAAGCTCGTCTCGGTGTGGACCGCCGAGGGCGTCACCGAGGAGGACCTCCTCGCGACGGCGGCGGGGGTCGAGGCCCTGTCGGCGCACCCCATCGCGCGCGCGGTGGTCGACGGCGCCAACGAGCGGAAGATCACCCCGCTGGAGGCGCAGGGCTGCGAGGCCGTGCACGGCAAGGGCATCCGGTCGATGGTGGGGGGCAAGGCCGTGGCGATCGGCAACCTCGACCTCTTCGACGGGGCGAAGGTGCCCGAGGCGGTGAAGGCCCAGGTCGACCGGATGCAGGACCAGGGGCAGACCACGATGGTGGTGCGCCGGGGCAGGGACTTCCTCGGGGTGATGGGCGTGGCCGACACGCTGCGCCCCGAGGCGAAGGACGCGCTCGCGAAGATCCGCGCGCTGGGCATCACCCGCACGGTGATGCTCTCGGGCGACAACCTCCGCGTGGCGCAGGCGATCGGCCGCGAGGTGGGCATCGACGAGCCCCGCGCGCCCCTGCTCCCCGAGGGCAAGGTCGCGGCCCTGAAGGCCCTCGCCAAGGAGGGCAACGGCGTGGCGATGGTGGGCGACGGCGTGAACGACGCCCCGGCCCTCGCGGCGGCCTCGGTGGGCATCGCGATGGGCGGCGCGGGCAGCGACGTGGCGCTCGAGACCGCCGACGTGGTGCTGATGAGCGACGACCTGCGGCAGTTGCCCTTCGCGGTGGCCCTCGCGAGGGCGGCCAACCGCACGGTGAAGATAAACCTCACCGTGTCGCTCGGGGTGAGCGCGCTCTTGATGCTGGCCTCGATCTTCGGCTGGGTGCGGATCAGCGGCGCGGTGCTGCTCCACGAGGGCAGCACCATGATCGTGGTGCTGAACGGCCTGCGGCTGCTGTTCTTCCGCGCGTAGCCCGGGGGGTGAAGGCCAGCGCGGCGCCCCCGCGCCGCGGGGGTTTGCATCGGGCGCGTCGGTGTAGCATCCGTCACGCGCGTCGCGTGCACCCCGCGCCGCGGGGGTTTGCATCGGGCGCGTCGGTGTACCATCCGTCACGCGCGTCGCGTG
>JAEYZO010000628.1 GCA_023428035.1 Pseudomonadota bacterium
GCGGAGCTCCGCGGCCGGGTCGACCCAGAGTCCTCGGCGCTGATGGCGGTGCCCGTGGTCACCGCCGCGGGCCCGCGCGGCCTGGTGGTGCTCTCCCGGCGCGGCGACGCCCCGCCCTTCACCGCGGTGGAGCTGCGCCTGATCGAGGCCCTCGCGGCCTACGCCGCGGCGACGCTCGACCCGTCGCCCGCGGGCGCCGTGGGGGGCGACGACATCGAGCTCCTGCTGCGGGCCGAGGCGATCCTCGACGCGGCCCCCGACGCGATGGTGGTGATCGACGCGACGGGTACGATCCGGCTGGTGAACGCGCAGACCGAGGCGCTCTTCGGGTACCGCCGCGATGAGCTGGTCGGGGAGCCCATCGAGACCCTGGTGCCCGACCGGTTCCGCGGCGTGCACCCCGCGCACCGGGCGGCCTACGTCGCCGCGCCCCGCACGCGGCCCATGGGGGCGGGCCTCGACCTCTTCGCGCGGCGCAAGGACGGCAGCGAGTTCGCCGCGGAGATCAGCCTGAGCCCGAACCGCTCGCCCCTGGGCGCGACGGTGACGGCGGCGATCCGAGACGTGAGCGAGCGCAAGCGAGACCTGGAGGAGCAGAACCGGCGGATGCACGAGGCCAACCGGCTCAAGAGCGAGTTCCTCGCGAACATGAGCCACGAGCTGCGCACGCCCCTGAACGCCATCATCGGGTTCACGGCGCTGATGCACGGCGGCAAGGCCGGGCCCATCGACGAGACGCACCGGGAGTACCTGGGGGACATCCTCTCCAGCTCGCGGCACCTCCTGCAGCTCATCAACGACGTGCTCGACCTCGCGAAGGTCGAGTCGGGGCGCGTCGAGATCCACCCCGAGGCGGTGGACATCGCGCGCCTCGTGGGCGAGGTGAGGGACATCGTGCGCGGCCTCCTCGCGGAGAAGCGCCTGCGGCTGACGGTGGAGCTCTCCCCCGGGGTGTCGACGGCGGTGGTCGACCCGCGGCTCCTGAAGCAGGTGCTCTACAACTACCTCTCGAACGCCATCAAGTTCACCCCCGAGGGCGGATCGGTGAGGGTGAGGGTCTCGCCCGAGGCCGACGGGTGCTTCCGCGTCGCCGTCGAAGACACCGGCATCGGGATCAAGCCCGAGGACATCGGCCGGCTCTTCGTGGAGTTTCAGCAGCTCGACGCGGGCACGGCGAAGCGCTACCCGGGCACGGGGCTCGGGCTCGCGCTCACGCGGCGCATCGCCGAGGTGCAGGGCGGCCGCGTCGAGGTGAAGAGCGACTACGGCCAGGGGAGCGCCTTCTCGGTGGTGCTGCCCCGCGACGTGCGGGCGGCCGTGGGCCGCGGCCCGGAGGTGGACCGGTGAACGTGCTGGTGGTCGACGACAACGCGGTGAACCTCAAGCTCGCGCGGCTGCTGCTCAGCGGCGAGGGCTTCACGGTGCAGACCGCCACCGACGCCCGCGAGGCGGTGGCGGCCCTCGAGACCTTCTCGCCGCGGGTCATCCTGATGGACGTGCAGCTCCCCGACGTCGACGGGCTCGAGCTCACCCGGCGGCTCAAGGCCGACCCTCGGTGGAAGGCGGTGCCCGTCGTGGCGCTGACCGCCTACGCGATGAAGTCCGACGAGGAGCGGGCCATCGCCGCGGGCTGCGACCTCTTCCTCACCAAGCCCGTCGACCCCGACGTGCTCCTGAGCGCGATCCTGCGCGTGGCGGGGGCGCCGTGACTCACCACACCGCCTCGTGGTCTTCGACCACCCCCGTCACGCCGTCGACCCTCACCCCGTCGACCTCGCCCGAGAACTCCCCGTAGGGCTGCACGAACCTGCTCTCGACCAGCCCCAGGTCCTCGTGGCCGTCGCGCAGGCCCCAGGGCCTGAAGCGCAGCGACGTCCGCTCGCCGTCGATCGACCACTCCGCCGTGTCGGCGCGCGCGCGGTCGAAGCTGAAGCGCACCCTGCCCAGCGCCCTCGGCGCCCCGTTCACCCAGAGCACGTTCTCCCGCGCCCGCTCGGAGTCGTTGTGCAGCGCGCAGAGGTTGAAGCCCACCGCGCCGAGGCCCTCGACCCGCCCCGCGCCGCTCGCCCAGTGCCAGACCGTGCGCCGGGCGGGGTAGGCGTCGGTCACGTCGACGATCACCGGCGCCGAGACCTCGACCACGCGGTCGCCCCAGCGCAGCGCCCCCTCGGCCGTGAGGGCGTTGTTCTTGGTGGTGAGGTTCCAGCGCGCGTCGCCGCCCACCCCCGCGGGCGCCACGCAGGTGACCTCGCCGCCGGCGCCGCCCTTGAGCGAGAGCGCGAGCTCGCCCCACGCCCCGCCGCCGAGCGGAACACGCCCCTCCAGGGCGCCCGGCCGCGAGCCCTCGGGGAGCGCGAGCCAGAGCCTCCCGCCGCCGCCCGAGAAGGCCGCCGAGCGGCGGCCCACGGTGGCCGCGAGGGGTGTCGCGACCGACTTCCACTCCCGGGGACGTCTCGCCCCATCGCCGCCGAGGTACGCGAAGGCGTTCGAGGCGAAGCCCAGGTCGACCACGGCCACGCCCAGCACGAAGCTCGGGTCGCACACGCCCACGTAGACCCAGCGCTTGCGGCGCATGGCCGCGGCGCGCATGGGAGGCGCGTCGGGCCCCTCGCGCACCGCCCCGTGGTAGAGCCCGAAGACCGGGGACTTCATCGCCCTCGGGGCCTCGGGCAGCGTCGCGTGGGCGTGGGGGGTGACCTCGGGCATCGGCGATCCTCCTCGATGGGTGCTGCGATGCTCCTACCGCAGCGGCGATCCCGCCGTCATCCCCGGCGGGGGGATGATCGTGCTAGTGCGACAGGCGGCCCCGATGAGCGAGCGCGTGCGATCCCTCTCTGGCTTTCAGCCCTCGGGCGAGCTCCACCTCGGCAACTGGTCGGGCGCCCTGTCGAGCGCCATCGCCGACCAGGACGGCGCGTGGTGCTTCGTCGCGAACTACCACGCCCTCACCACCGCCCCCTCGCCCGAGGGCCTGCGCGCCGCGACCCTCGACCTCGCCGCGAGCGTCATGGCCCTCGGCCTCGACCCGGCCCGCGCGGTGCTCTTCCGCCAGGCCGACGTGCCCGAGGTGACCGAGCTCGCGTGGCTGCTGTTGACGGTCTCGGGCATGGGCCTCCTGGAGCGCGGTCACGCCTACAAGAGCGCCCGCGCCCGCTCCGCCGAGGCCACCGGGGCGCTGCTCACCTACCCCGTGCTGATGTCCGCCGACATCCTCGCCCTCGGCGCCGAGCGGGTCACCGTCGGACAAGACCAGGTGCAGCACGTCGAGATGTGCAGGGACATCGCCACGAGCTTCAACGCCCGCTACGGCGAGGTCTTCGCGCTGCCGGGCTACACCCTCAGCGACGCGCCCAACCTCCCGGGCACCGACGGGCGCAAGATGTCGAAGACCGCGCGCAACACCGTGCCCGTGTTCGAGGAGGGCGACGCGCTGCGGGCGCGGGTCAACGCGATCGTCACCGACGGGCGCGGGGTGAGCGAGCCCAAGGAGCCCGAGGGCTGCACGGTGTTCCAGCTCTACCGCGCGGTGGCGGGCGACGACGCCGCAGCGGAGATGGCCGCGCGCTACCGGGCGGGCGGGTACGGCTACGGAGAGGCCAAGGCCCGCCTCGCCGACGCGATCGAGACGGCCTTCGCGACGGCGCGGGAGAGACGTCGCGCGCTGCTCGAAGACCCCGCCCCCGTCGAGGCCGCGCTGCGCGAGGGCGGCGCCCGCGCGAGGGC
>JAEYZO010000637.1 GCA_023428035.1 Pseudomonadota bacterium
CGCCGACGGTGCGCTTTCGGTCCTTCTCGCCGAGGCCGTCGCCGGGGAGGGCGGTCCATCGCTGAGGCTGCCCGAAGGGGCGGTACCACTCGATGCGGCGCCCCCCAACGTCAACCTCGAGCCCGAGCACGCCGCGGTTCACGACCCCACTCCCGCCTGACGAGTTCTGCACGCCCTTGAGGAGCTCCCGCGCGACGACGGCCTTGCGATGGACGCCCGAGGGCAACGGAGGACAATCGATCGCGAGGTTCACGCCGAGGAGGTCCCCACCCGCCTCGTCCTTGATGAGCTTCGCCGTCGTGGATTCATGCTGGATGAGCCCCTGGAGCCTCGCGCGCACCCGCCCCGCGAAGTACTCCTCCAGCGACTGGTTCGTAGCCTCCGGCACCGCGATGTCGACGGTGTTCCACCCGTTGCCGAGGAGGAAGATGGTGAAGCGAACCGTGCGCCGCGCGTCGGCGCCGCCAAGATGCCAACGCCCCCCCCTGAAGAAGAACAGACGGTTCTGGGTGAGGTTCAGCCTGGCCTCCCCGTCGCCGCCCGTGCCGGCCTGAAACCCGTGCTCAAGGCACAGCCCGGCGAGGGTCCGCGCGACGTAGTCGGCCACGGCGTCTCCGAACACGATGGCCCGGGTCTTCGCCGCCGCGACGCGGTTCGGCCCGAACAGGGCCGTCGCCCGGATGAGGTCACGGCCCGTGGGGTAGCGCCGGACGCGCGACGCGAACTCCGGGTATTCCACCCCCGCGGCGACACAGCGCTTGTCGGGGTCATCGACCAACGCGTGCAGGTACACGCCCCCGCCGAAGCGTAGAGACTTGCTCGCCACGACGTGCTCGAGCCCGTCGTGGCCCGCCTTGTTGTCCGGCGCGAACTCGTCGCGCCCGCCCACCTCTAGCGAGCCGCCGCCGATGTCGACGAAGACCGCGAACTCCCGGTTGGGGTCGTGGTCGAACACCGCCGCGTTGGCCTCGTCCGCGCCCTGGATGAACGTAGCCGCCTTCTCCATCGAGAGCAGCGCGCGGAGTCGGTCGGCGACGCTCTCGGGGCCCGCGGCGCGCGAGCCGGTCGCGGACTCGAGGTGGCCCATGTCACGCTTCGAAAAGGCCGGGGGGTAGCTGTACGTGACCTGGACCTTGTTGGGGAACGTGCCGGTGCGCTTCACCCGCGACGCGAGCGCCATGAGGAGCGCGGCCTCGATGAACTTCGCCTGCACGCGCCAGGTCTCGCTGGCGAGGGTCTCGAGGCCCTGCCGCTGGAGCGCCAGCTCCCATTTGAAGTCGCTCAAGAGGCTCTGCGGCCGGAGCGTCTTGCGACCCATGTCGCGCTGCGAGAAGACGAGCGGTACGCCAACCTCGACGCCGAGCTGGAGCTCATGGGTGACGCGGTCGGGGCGACCGTTGAACTCAGGCCAGCTCCTCTCGGTGAGGAGGAGCTCGCTCGGGAGGAGGTCTCGGTGCTGCCCCGTCCAAGGCGTGCCCGGCCAGAGGTCGTCTGGGTCCTCTCGCAGGTCGACCTCGCCGAAGATCCACCGGGTCGTCTCGGACCCAGGGGAGCAGGTCTCGATCGCTCCCGAGGGCTTGCGTTCGGCGATGACGGTGTTGCTGGTGCCGAAGTCCAGGCCGAAGTGCGCCTCCTGCTGCGGTAGCCGCCCAGCGCGGGGCATCGCGAACACGCCGCCGGCCTCTCCGAGGTCGACGGAGATCCACGCCGGCCGACCGTGGTGGACGCCGTCCTTACCCTCGATGGCGATGGAGTAGACCCGCCAGGGTTCATCCTTCGCACCGGGCGCGGGCAGGTCGAAGGGGTAGAGCTCGTTCTCGACCTCGATGTAGTCTTGGCGCTCGTCGCGCTTGACGCCCGCCACCCACGCCTGCACGCGCCAGGTCCGCTGGCGCGAGGTCTTACCCTTGGCCGCGTCGAACCCGAGCGAGACCAGGTGGTACCTCCAATGGATGTCATCGACGTTGGGCCAGTGACGCAGGAACACACCCTCGATCGGCGGCGACAGGGGCAGGGTCACCTTGAGCCATTTGCTCTGCGGCTGGGCGCGGAGCGGGATGGTGCACTCATACATCTCCCTCCCGTCCTTGGTGACGAAGCGACCTCCCTCGGTCGCGCCGCTGCGGATGTCGCCGAGGGCCTTCGGGTCAAGGCAATCGAGGAATTCGGGCTTGACCGGGAGCGCCGGGAGCCGTCGCACCTGCTCGCGAGCCGCGGGGTGCACGAAGACCGGCACGGTGCGGAAATGGATCTCCGACGGGCGGAGCGCCGCTGCCTCCTCACCAAATTGGATCTTCAGCTCTCCGATGGGCACCGGGCGTGGGCCCTGACGTACGCCCTGCGTCTGCACTACGCCCTCGTGCCAGTACTGCCATTTGACGCCGGTGACGTTGCCGTTGGCGTCGCGGGTCTCGCGCAAGAAGAACCCCCGGTCCCTCATCAGGTCGGTGTGCTGCTTGCCGCACAGGGGGCAGTGCACGCGCACGCCGACGTCCTTCGGCTTCTCGGCGTGCGCCTGCGGGATGGTGATCGGCAGCGTCGCGAGGTCGAAGCCGCAGTCCGTACACGGGATGCTCTTGCTCATCGTGGTGACCTCCCTCAACCGACCTTGCGAGGATAGACGTCGCGAACCCACGGCACCGAGAGCGAGCGCGTCACGTG
>JAEYZO010000694.1 GCA_023428035.1 Pseudomonadota bacterium
GGGTACCGTCGGCCTCAACCCCCGGAGAAGCGCTGTGAGAGGCAAGTCCCTTCGGCGCGCGGCCACCGGCGCTGCTCTCGCGCTCGCCGTCGGCTGCGCGCCGCCCTTTGACACCACCCGCGAGACCCCCGCCCGCGGCACCCTCGGCGAGGAGCTCTACCGCGTCCTGTGCGAACGGATGCACTACGGCGAGACGCCCCGCGACCTCAGCTTCGTCGACGGCCGCCGCGCCTGCACCCTCGGCCTCTCCCCCGCCGAGAGCGCCTCGGGCGTCGGCCCTCGCACCGCGGCCCTCGCCCGCCGCCGCTCGCCCATGGTCTCCGCCCTCGACGCCTCGATGCCCCGGCCGCTCGAAGACCCCCTCGACGCGTACCTCCTCCGCCTGCTCCCGCTCTACGGCCCCGACGGCACCGGCCGTCGCCAGGGCGACACCTGGCTCATCGACGGCCTCGACGGCGGCGTCGTCGTGGCCGAGCCCCTCCTGCCCGAGACCACCCGCGCCGTCGCCAGCCAGCTCGCCGCCATCGCCCGCGACGAGGCCGCCCTGCGCGCCCTCTCCCGCGCCTCGCAGCGCCAGGGCTACCGCCCCGCGTCGGTCTCCATCGGGATGATGCGCCCGATGCTCGGCTACGACGACGCCGACGCCGCGCTCGGGCACCTCCTGCGCCTCACCCGCGAGGGCTCCTCGGTCGGCCCCCGCGGCGCCGCGCGAAGCGAGTTCGAGGCCGTGAGCGACCTCCTCCGCGGGGAGTTCCGCTCCGCCGCCCCGAGCGCCGACGCCCGCGGGGGCACCACCCTCGACGCCACCCTCGACCTGCTCTTCCGGGCCGACCCCGCCCTCGCCACGGGGGCCCCCATCGACCTCGTGCGCCGAGACTCCCGCGGGGTCGCCCTCCCCGACTCCTCGGGGGGAGCGCTGCCCGCGCCCTTCGCCGACGCCGACCGCGACGGCCTCGCCGACCTCAACGCCGACGGCGTCTTCGTGCGCGGCGCCACCCCCGTGAACGCGCCCGCGCCCTTCGCCACCACCGCGAACGACGGCGCGGCCCGCGACGCCCGCGACCGCGCGCTGGTCTCCCGCGCCGACGCCCGCCCGCTCTACCGCTACGTCGACCTCGACCAGAGCGTGGTGGGCGCGCTCGCCCGAGACCTCCCGGACCTGCTCGGGGCGCCCACCTACGAGAACCCCACGGCGATGCGCCTCCTGCGCGGGACGCAGGCCCTCATCGGCGCCCGCTCGCCCGCGACGCGGGACTACGGCGGCGGCGCGAGCGTGAGCTACCAGCGCTACGACGCGCAGGGCTCTCCCCTCGTCGACCTCCTCTACGCCGCCGGGGCGCTGCTGCGTCACAGAGACGCCGACGCGTTCCTCAGGCTCACCCGCGAGCTGATGTCGACGCAGCGGCAGCAGCTCACGGCGCGGCTCATCGGCGAGGTGCTGCGCGTCGACGCCGTCTCTGACCGCTACCCCGCGGTCACCATGGACGCTCGCTCGGTCATCTGGGACGACGTGATGGACGTCGTGCGCCGCATGGGCGAGGAGCCCGGCCTCCTCGACGACCTCGTGCGCGCCTTCGCGCAGCTCAACGAACCCCTCCCCTCGACGGGCCTGTGGGAGCCGCGCTGCGCGGGGACCATCCCCTCGCGCAACCTCTCCGACGCCTTCGGCGCCTACGCGCGCAACCGCGACCGCATGGAGCCCCCGTGGCCCACCAGCGCCACGCGCAACGACCGCTCCGCCCGCGCCGCGTGGAACGCCCACGTCGACCGCCGGCTCACGCAGCCCGTCGACCGCTCGCAGCCCGACACCCGCGACAACCGCTCGGCCCTCGCGCGGCTCTTTCACCTCGTCGACGACCTCAACCGCGCCTCGCTCTGCAACAAGGCCAACGGGCGCATCCGCATCTACCCCAGGGACTTCTCCAGCGCGCTGTCGTTCCTCCCCGCCATCTCGGTGTCGTCGGGCCTGCAGGCCTGCCAGCTCGTGTCGGTGCCCGACGCCGCGGCGATCTACCTCCGCGCCATCGCGGGCGACGGCCGCGCCGTGCTCCCCATGGAGGTCCCCGGCGTCGTGGGCGCCATCACCGACTTCGCGCGGCGGTACAACCTCCTCGACGTCGACGCGACCCTCGACGGCCTCGTCGAGCGGCAGTCGCACATCGACGGCTTCACCTCGCGGCCCACGCCCTACGCCATCGCCCGGCTCGTCTTCAACCCGAACCCCACGGACTTCCTCAACGAGCTGATGGACCCGGCGACGATCCGCAACGCGGGCTCCGTCACCTCTCCGCCGCCCTCAGACCGGGTGGTGCGCAACCTCCACCAGGGGACGATCTTCGCGTGGGAGAGCTACTGCTTCTACGACTCCATCCGCCCCATCGCGCTCGCCTTCGTGAAGCACGACCGGCACACCGTCACCGGTCAGCGAGACCCGCGGCTCGCGCCGGGCGCCGCGCTCACCACCATGTTCCCGAGGGACATCGACACCTCGCGGGGCTCGTCGCTCTTCGCCGACCTCATCTCCGCCTTTCACCGCCACTGGCCCACCCCGCAAGCGGGCGGCTACCAGAGCGCCGTGCGCTGCGACTCGTGCCGCGAGGGCGCGGGCTACTCCCAGATGGACGGCGCCTCGCGCTACGAGCCCATCCTCGCCGACGTGCTGGAGGGGGACCTCCTCCCCACGCTCTCGACCGCGAGCCGCGAGCTCGGCGACATCGACGTCGGCGGCGGGCGCAACGGCCGCGACGCGCTCGGCTCCCTCGTGCGCGCCCTCGTCGACACCCGCGCCACCGCCATGGACGGCTCCGCCGCCTACCCCGCCCCCCTGCGCTACCGCAACGGCGACACCATGGCCCTCTGGAGCGACCGCAACACCCCCGTGGGCGGCGTGAACCTCTTCTACCGCTTCGCCGACGCCTTCAACGCGATGGACCCGCTCCTCGCCGCCGACGCCCCCCGCCGCGCCGACTGGGAGGGCGCGCGCTCCTCCCTCGTCGACCTCTTCATCTCCGTCGACGGCTCAGGCTCCACCGCGCGCTTTCACAACCCGCGCTTCGCCGGCGTCGCCCGCGCACTCACCGCCTGGCTCTCCGACCGCGTCGCAGCCCACCGCGCCGCGGGCGACCTCGACCCCTGGGCCCAGGGCCTCGCCACCCGCCTCAGCGACACCCTCCGCGGAGCGCCCTTCGCCGTCACCACCGACATGCTCCTCGCGATCGACCGCGACCCCGAGGCGCGCGCGGCCATCCTCCGCCTCACCACGCACCTCATCGACGGGGCCACCTCGAACGGCGCCCCGTCGAACTTCGCCACCACCACCACGGCCCTCGCCGACCTCCTCCAGGCCCTGCGCGCCGACGGCGACGTCGACCCGCTGCTCCACGTCCTCGCGCCGGCCTTCGACCGCGACGGCGGGCTCGTGCACCAGGCCCTGCGCTTCCTCGACCGCGCGCGCGGCGAAGACACCGACCGGGTCTTGATGTCGGTCTTGCGCAACGCCGTGCGCCGACCCGCGGGCGCCGACCGCTTCGCGCACGAGCCCATGACCGTGATGGCCGACGCCATCGCCGAGGTGAACCGCGAGCGGCCCGGCGAGACCACGCCCATGTCTCCCCGTGACGTCTTCTTCATGCTCCGCGAGGTGGTGTCGTTCCTCACCGACCCCTCGCGCGGGATGGAGCAGGTCTATTACATCGTCCAGCACCGGAGGCTCCCGCGGTGAAGCGCGCCACGCTCTGCGCCCTCGCGCTGTCGCTCCTCCCCGCGACGGCGCGCGCGGGGGGCTTCTACCTCACCGACCGCGGCGTGCGCCCCCTCGGCCGCGGCGGGGCCTTCATCGCTGGCGCCGATGATCAGCACGCCGTCTGGTACAACCCCGCGGGCCTCGTCGACGCGGGCGCGGGGCTCCTCCTCGACGCCTCGCTGGTGAACTTCTCGAACACCTACACCCGCCGCGCGCGGCCCGACCCCGCGATGCCCGAGGTGACCTCCCGCGAAGTGCAGGGAGAGGGCGCGCCGCTGCCCATCCCCACCCTGGTGTTCACGCACAACTTCGGCCTGCGCAACGCGATGTTCGCCGTCGGCGCGCTCGCCCCCTACGCGGCCATCACCTCGTACCCCGAAGTGCGCGACGGGCCGCAGCGGTACAACCTCATCTCCCTCGACGGCTCGCTCCTCGCCGTCGTGGGCCTCTGGGCCGCGTGGAGGCCCCACCCGATGGTCTCCGTCGGCGGCGGCATGCAGGCCCTCGTGGGCTCGTTCAACGCCCGCCTCGCGTTCCCCGCGTGCCCGGCCACCGTCACCTGCGCCCCCGAGAACCCCGACTGGGACGCCACCGCCCAGATGAACGTCGGCCCCATGTTCGCTCCCAGCGCCTCGCTGGGCGTGCAGTTCGCCCCGACGCGCTACCTCCGCTTCGGCGCCTCGGGGCAGCTCCCGCTCTGGATCAACGCCCCCGCCGACCTCGCCGTGCGCCTGCCGAGCGCGTCCTTCTATGACGGCGCGAGGGTGCAGGGCTCCGCGGCCGACGTCTCGTTCCGCCTCGCGCCCATCGTGCGGGTCGGCGTCGAGGTGCGGCCCCTCCCCACCACCCGCGTCGAGCTCGCGGGCGTGTGGGAGGGCTGGAGCCTCCACGACGCGATCTCGATGACCCCGCGGGACATCCAGATCACCGACGTGCGCGGCATCGGCACCTACGAGGTCGGGGCGATCACCCTCGACCGCTCGTTTCAAGACACCTTCTCGGTGCGCCTCGGGGCCGAGCACACCGCGACGGTCTCTCGGGACGTGGCCATCCAAGCCCGCGCGGGATTCCAGTTCGAGACCAGCGCGACCACGGCGGCCTACACCAACGCGCTCACCCTCGACGCGGAGAAATTCGTGGGCTCGCTGGGGGCCTCCCTCGCCTGGCGGCGCTGGCGCTTCGACGCGGTCTTCGCGTACATGTTCGCCAGCTCCGTGGAAGTCTCCACCTCCGAGGCGCGGCTCTACCCCGCGCAGCCCTTTCGCGCCTCGGCGCAGGCCCCGCGCTACCCGATCAACGCGGGCACCTACGAGCTCTCGGTCAACGTCGTCGGACTCGGTGCCCGCTATGCCTTCTGAACCCAAGCCCCTCACAGGAAAGCAGCGCCGCCACCTCCGCGCGCTCGGCCACCACCTCGACGCCCTGGTGCAGATCGGCAAGGGGGGCGTCGGCGACAACATCGCCGGCGCGGTCGATCAAGCCCTCGTCGACCACGAGCTCGTGAAGGTGAAGCTCGGCCGCGAGTGCCCCGACTCGCCCGAGGCCTGCGCCGAGGCGCTCTCCGCCGCGCTCAAGGCCCACGTCGCCCAGGTGCTCGGAGGGACGATCCTGCTGTACCGCAGGCACCCCGAGCACCCGAAGATCAAGCTCCCGCCCGCGGGCTGATACCCCGACACCGCTGCCCAGCGGTCCTACCACCGCTGCCCAGCGGTCCTACCACCGCTGCCCAGCGATGAAACACCGCGCCCCAGCGGTCCTACCATCACGCCCCGGCGATGAATCGTCGCGTCACCGCGATCCCTCCACCGCGACCCGGCGATCACACCACCCCGTCACAGCTCCATCCGCGCCTCGCGCACCATGAGCTCGTGCACCGCCTCCCGCAGCGGCTTGTCGTGGTACAGCACCTGAAACACCATCTCGGTGATGGGCATCGCCACGCCCTCGCGCTGCGCCAGCTCCCGCGCGCTCCGCGCCGTGCGAACGCCCTCGGCCACCTGCCGCATCTCGCCGAGCACCTCGCTCAGCGTGCGCCCCTTGCCCAGCTCGTAGCCCACGTAGCGGTTGCGCGACAGCTCGCCCGTGCAGGTCAGCACCAGGTCGCCCATCCCCGCCAGGCCCGCCAGCGTGAGCGCGTCGCCGCCCATCTTCACCGCGAGCCTCGCCATCTCGGCGAGGCCCCGGGTGATCAGCGCCGCCCGCGCGTTGTGACCGAAGCCCAGCCCGTCGCTCGCCCCCGCCGCGATCGCCACCACGTTCTTCAGCGCCCCGCCCAGCTCGACCCCCACCACGTCGTCGCTGAGGTAGACCCTGAAGCGGTCGTCGGTCCAGAACGCGCGCTGCACCTCCTCGGCGAGCGCGAGGTCGCGGCTCGCGGCCACCACCACCGTGGGCTGCCCCGCGGCGACCTCCTTCGCGAACGACGGGCCCGAGAGCGCCACGAAGGTCTTCTCGCTCCACGCGACCTCAGAGGCCGTGATCTCGTTCACGAACTGCAAGGTGTTCTGCTCGATGCCCTTGGTCGCGCTCACCATCGGCACGCCCAGCGGGATCAAGGGCGCCGCGTCGCGCAAGACCTCCCTCAACCCGTGGGTGGGCACCGCGACCACCACCATCTGCGCGCGCTCGAGCGCCTCGCCGAGCGCCGCCGTGGGCCGCAGCGTGTCGGCGAAGCGATGCCCCGGCAGGAAGGTCGCGTTCTCGCGCGTCTCGCGGATCGCGGCCGCCAGCTCGGGCCGCCGACCCCACAGCCCCACCTCGTGCCCCTTGTCAGAGAGCACCTTCGCCAGGGCGCTGCCCCAGCTCCCAGACCCGAGCACCGCCACGCGCATGGCCCGAGAGGGTAGCCCCACACCGCCCCCCGAAGGAACCGGCTACGAGCCCTCGCGCTCGCCCCTGCGGTAGATCCGCAAGCCCGCGCCGGGGTCGGCCACCAGGAGCCTCCACGCCTCGCGCGCCGTCTGCGGCTGCACCGGGATCACCCGGAGGTTGCCCGAGGCCACGCCGCTCACCGAGAGCCGCCCCGCGAGCTCGCCCTCGCTGTTCACGAAGGTCACCCCCGGCGACGCGCCGGCGGAGCCCACCAACAGGTCGACGCTGCCGTCTCCGTCGAGGTCGCCGGAGATCGCCACGGGCCAGCCGAAGCCGCTGCGCGCGTCGCT
This sequence comes from Pseudomonadota bacterium, assembly GCA_023428035.1. Lineage (GTDB taxonomy): Bacteria > Myxococcota_A > Polyangia > Polyangiales > JAEYZO01. The sequence continues at coordinate 6,904 of JAEYZO010000694.1, forward strand.
CGACGGCGCGGTGATCGACCGCAGCGGGCGGCCGTTCGCGCCCGAGAGCACCTGCACCGAGACCCGCACGTCGCGGGCGTCGGTGCCCCAGGCGACGTCGCCGCGGCCGTCGCCGTCGACGTCGGAGCCCATCCACAGGCTCTGCGCCCCGCGCCCCACCTCGTGGCACACGGGCTCGGACCAGATCGACACCCCCGTCGCGCCGGAGTGAAGGAGCACGCAGCGCCGGGGCTCCTGCGTAGAGGCCACGCCCAGCACCGGGCCCATGCCCACCGCCACGTCGCTCACGCCGTCGCCGTTCGCGTCGCTGCCCGTCGCGAGGCCGAGCTCCAGGGGCTGCCCGATGCGCGCGAAGAGGCCGCTCCCGGCGACGCGCCAGAGCTCGCGCTGCCGACGCAGGCCCACCGCCGCCACCGCGCTCGGTTGGGAGGGACCGCCGGGCTCGACGAAGACCACCACCGCGGTCTCGACCACGGCGCCCGCGCGGTGCTCGAAGCTCCCCCCGAGGCCCCGCGCGCCAGGCACGGGGATCGTGCGCCACACCCGCTGCGCGCGAGGGTCGAGCACGAGGAGGCCGCTCCCGTTGGCCGCCGTCGCGACGACCTCGTCGGTGCCGTCGTCGTTCACGTCGGGCACCACCGTGAGGTCGAAGCCCGCGCACGCGATGGGGGCGTGAAAGCCCCCGAGGGGCGTCGCCTCGGCGAGGGACCAGACGTAGACCATCGGCCCGGCGTCGGAGCCCGGCAGGCAGGTCGCGACGATGCGCCGCGCGGGGCCCGCGGGGCTCACGGCGGTGTGCCGCGCGAGCTCGGTGAGCTGGTCGGTGCCCGAGACGCCCTGCGGCAGCGGGAGCTCGCGGTCGAGGGGCAGCGGGAACGCGATCGGCGCCGTCGGACCGCTGTCTCCTGCGCCGGCGTCGGAGCGGCGCGCGCGGACGGGGGTGTTCTCGGGGGTGGTCGGGCGGTCACCGCCGGCGAAGAGGGCGACCACGACGCCGAGGGTGACGACGCCAGCGGCGGCGGCGACGATGCGGGTGACGGGCACGCCCCCGGTGGGCGGAGGGGGCTTGAAGGCGGTGAGCGCCGGGCGGCTGTTCTCTCCGTCGAGGCGCAGGCGCTCGGGGGTGAGGGTGCCGATGCGGGCCTCGGTGACCTGCGGGGCGACGGAGGAGGGGCCCTCGTCGTGGGGCGACGAGGCG
>JAEYZO010000717.1 GCA_023428035.1 Pseudomonadota bacterium
CGGTACCGGTACCGCAGCACCGCGGGGACGTTCTGCCCGTCGCGCCTCGCGGGCGTGAACACGAAGCGCTGCGCGGCGGCGAGCGCCGCGCGGTCGAGGTCGTCGCGCAGCGGCTCGACCACGCGCGCCTGCGAGACGTGACCCTCGACGTCGAGGGTGAGCTCGAGGAGCACCGAGCCCTCGACGCCCTCGGCGAGGGCCTCGGGGGGGTACTCAGCCTCGACGAACTGCGTGAGGCGCGGGGCCGCGGTCGCGGGCTGCGAGGCGGGTGCCTGCGCCTCGTCGGGGGCACGCGTCGGCGCGATCTGCGCGACGGCGACGCGAGGCCACACGACGGAGAGGGCGATCGCGGAGAGCCAGCGCGGCGTTCTCATTTGCGAGGGCGATCAATGCGACGGTTCGCGCCGACGATGCAACTACAGAAAGCCCGAGGGCACGCGCGTCAGGCGCCCCGCACGACGGCGAGCACCGCCTCGCCCCAGGCCTCGATGCGCGCGGGGCCGAAGCCGGGGATACGGCCGAGCTCGTCGACGCGCGTGGGCTTGCGCGCGGCGATCTCGCGCAGCGAGCTGTCGAAGGCGATGACGTAGGCGGGCCACCCCCGCTGCCGCGCGACCTCGCCTCGCCACGCGCGCAGTCGCTCGAAGAGCGCGGCGTCGACGGTCCCGACCTCGACGGGCGTCGCGCCGGCGGCCTTGCGCCGACGCTCCGACGGGGGGAGGCGAAAGCGCACCGGGTCGTTCGACTTCATCACGTCCCACCCCGCGCGGGTGAGCACGGGCACGGGGTGCTCGGTGGGCGTGAGGTCGACCCAGCCCGCCGCGATCAAGCGCCGCAGGAGCGACACCACCCACTCCGCCCCTCGGTCCTTCATCAAGCCGAAGGTCGAGAGCGTCGTGAAGCCGAAGCGCCGCGCGCGCAGCGAGTCCTGGCCGCGCAGCATCTCCGCCACGGCCTGGAGCCCGGCCCTCCCGTTCGCGCGCGCCACCGCCGACAGCCCCATGCGCACGACGCGGCCCGCGTCCTCGGCGCCCTCGTCGGCGCCCTCGTCGAGCGCCGCGCACACGTCGCAGTGCCCGCAGCCGCCGAGCGTCTCCTGCTCGTCGCCGAAGTACCGCAGCACGAAGTCGTGGCGGCACGTGCCCGCGTCGAGGTACCGCAAGAGGTCCCTGAAGCTCCGCCACGCCTTCGCGGCCTTCTCGGCCGGGGCCTCCTCGCCGTCGGCGCCGAGCTGGCAGAGCCTGCGCCGGAGCGCGATGTCCATCCCCGAGCACAGGAGCAGGCCGTGGGCCTGATCGCCGTCGCGGCCCGCGCGGCCCACTTCCTGGTAGTACGCCTCGATGCTCGCGGGCGGCTGGAGGTGCACCACCACACGGATGTCTGGGCGGTCGATGCCCATGCCGAAGGCGTTGGTCGCCACCACCACGTCGAGGCTGCGCTCGGCGAATCGCGCGGAGACCTCGCTCCTCGCGTCGGCGTCGAGGCCCGCGTGGTAGGCGCGCGCGTTCCACCCGACCGCGCGCAGCGACTCGGTGAGCTTCTCGGTGTTCTTGCGCGTCGCGGCGTAGACGATCCCGCCCCCCCGCGGCGCGGTGGGCGAGCCGAGGGTCTCGCGCAGGCTCCGCAGCACCCGGTCGCGCGACTCCGACGGGCCCTCGACGCTGCGCGCCGCGAGGTGCAGGTTCGGCCGCGCGAAGCCTCGGAGCACGACCTTCACGCTCGAGGCGTCGACACCGAGGCGCTCGATGATCTCTCGCCGCACCTCGGGGGTCGCGGTGGCGGTGCACGCCACGAGGCGGGCCGGGCGCAAGCGATCGACGAGGGCGCCGATGCGGAGGTAGTCGGGCCTGAAATCGTGGCCCCACATCGAGATGCAGTGGGCCTCGTCGACGGCGAGGAGCGACAGCGGCATCTTCGCGAGGAGCTCGACGAAGCCCTCGTGCTGGAGCCGCTCAGGGGCGAGGTACACGAGCTTGTAGCGGCCGCGGAGCATCGCGCCGACGCGGGCGCGGCGCTCCTCGGGCTCGACCGTCGACGAGAGCCAGGTCGCCTCGACGCCGCGCTGGTTGAGCGCGCGGGTCTGGTCTTCCATCAGCGCGACGAGGGGCGAGATCACCAGCGCCGTGCCGGGCAGGAGCGCCGCGGGGAGCTGGAAGGTCAGCGATTTGCCTCCGCCCGTCGGGGCCACGACCAGCGCGCGCCCGGGGGAGCCGAGCACGGCGTCGATGGCCTCGCGCTGCCACGGCCGAAAGTCAGCGAGGCCGAAGCGCTCGCGCAGCACGCGCTCCGCGTCGTTGCCTCCACCGCCGATCGCCGCGTCTCCCATCGGGTCGACGGACCCTTAGCACCCGCGCCACCGAGGTCACACAAATGCACGCGCCCCCCGCGGCGCGCGGCGGACATTCCGTGTCACGCCGCCGCGGCCTCGCCGCGGAGCAGTCGGGTCACCGCGAGGCGCACGGCGACGTCGTGGTTCGCGGCTCGCGCGCGGGTCATGCGGTCGGCGGCGCAGGCGATGCGCTCGGCGACGGCGGCGGCCTTGGCGTCGCCGCGGCGAGCGACCTCGAGCGAGCTCACCCAGGCGATCATCGCGAGGGCGGTCGCGTGCACGCGCGCCCTCTCGCCGCCGCGACACGAGGCGTTGGCGACCCAATGAAGCCGCCCCGACGCGTCTTCGCGCCACATGTCTACGCGGGCGCCGCCCTCCGGCGCGCGCCGCCAGGTGAAGGTCCACTCGCTCGCCCTGAAGAACTTCGATCGTGCCATCTGCGCCTCTCCCTCGACGCCCGCGGTGCGCGGGCGTAGAGCGGGTGTACTGCGCATCTGTCACCCGACAAAATTCTCAGCGGCGGATGTTCAGTGCGGAGCGCGAGTCAGCAGAGACGGGGAGCAGCTTCTCTCCCTCTGACGCGGGGGGCACAGTCGAGCGAAGGTACGGGGAGGAACACGGCCTGATGAGCGAGGCACCCAACGGCCTCTCGCCCGAGGAGCGAGACGCGATCGACAAGCTGTTCAAGCGCTTGCCGACGGCGAGCCACTACGAGCTCCTGGGCGTCGCGCGCGAGGCCGACACCAGCGAGATCATCAACGGCTTGAACCAGCGGCGCCGGCAGCTCGACCTGCGGCGGCTCCGCGGCGTGCCCGGGCCGGAGTACTCCGCGCGCATCGAGGCGGTGCTCTCCGCGAGCGAGGAGTCGGCCGCGACGCTGCTCGACCCGGTGCGGCGCTTCCTCTACGACCAGGAGCTGACGAAGGGCATCCCGACGCGGCGCGCGATCCGCGCGCAGGGCACCCCGCCGCCGGGCAACCCCAGCGTCGCTCCGAGGTCCATCCCCCCGTCG